>QNCB01000329.1 GCA_003644335.1 Planctomycetota bacterium
GGCACAGAGGTAGACTACGAAGACGACCTGATCCAGGGCGGATTCAAATTCAACAATCCAAACGCATCGAAAAGCTGTGGCTGTGGCGCGAGCTTCTCGACGTGAATTAGGCAAGCAGGCAAGCAGGCAAGCAGGCAAGTAGGCAATAGGAGTCCACGGATTACACAGATTTTTCAACAGAAGATTACACGGATTTTTTTAATCAAAAAAATCCGTGCAATCCATTTTTAATCGGTGAAATCCGTGGACTTTTGTAGGCAACAGGCAGCAGGAGAAAAATTCATTGACGGAACCTGATAAATCTTCGTCCTCGGCCAGGCCTAGGAAGTGTCAGCAGTGCAGTGCGACCGTTGAGGGGACGGCGGTGTGCGATTTCTGCAAAACGCTAAACCCAGCTGCAGCTATGATGGACTTCTTCTCGCTGCTGGGCCTGGCAGAGCGGTTTGATATCGACCCGGAGGAGCTTCGGCGGAAGTATCTGGCTCTTAGTCGCCATGCCCATCCGGACTATCATGTCAACGATAACGCCGATGTGCGGAACTTGCATTTGCAGGTCTCAGCCTCGCTGAACGAAGCGTATCAAACGCTGAGGGACCCTGCTTCGCGGGCGGCGTATCTGCTGGAGAGGCTTGGCGGGAAAAGTTCCGAAGCTGACAAGTCCGTCCCCGACGGCTTTCTCGACACGATGATGATGATGCAGGAGGATGTTCAGGACGCTGTCGAGGCCAGTGACGCAGCGGAGCTTGCCCGGCTACGGGAAGTGCTGCAAACGCAGCACGACGGACTCATGCGCGGGGTGGCGGAGTTGTTCGCCCAGCATCAGCAGGCGGTCATCTGCCAGGCTGTTACCGCGGGGCTGCTGGAGGAAATCCGCCAGCAGCTCAACGCCGTTTCGTACGTAAAAAAACTTATAGACCTGACGAGATAAACATGGATGAAATTATTCTTGGCATAGACCTTGGCACGACCAATTCCCTCGCAGCGGTGTTCGGGCCAGGCGGGCCTGAGATTATCACCGACGCCAGCGGCGAGGCGCTCGTGCCCAGCGTCATAGCGTTTTCGCCGGAGGGTTCCTCGCAAAAAATCACCGTCGGCTGCGATGCCCGCGACCGGGCTGTGGAGAATCCGCTCTCGACGGTTTATTCCGTCAAGCGGCTTGTGGGCAAGACCGTCGACGACGTCCGCGACGACCTGGCTGTGTTGCCATACGCTATCGTCGCTGGGCCTAAGAATCTCGCTTGCGTGAATATCGACGGCAAGCTGTATTCGCCGCAGGAGCTTTCGACCCTTATTTTGTCGGAGATTCGTAGCCGAGCTGAGCTTGCCCTGGGCCAAGAAATTTCCCGAGCCGTCATCACCGTGCCAGCTTATTTTGACGACGCCCAGCGACAGGCGACTCGTCAGGCCGGCCAGGGGGCGGGGCTGAATGTCTTGCGGATTGTCAACGAACCCACCGCCGCAGCCTTGGCTTACGGGCTGGACCGCAAGGACGATGCGACCATCGCGGTCTACGATTTCGGTGGTGGGACGTTCGACCTATCACTGCTGCGGGTTTGCGACGGCGTGTTCCAGGTGCTGGCGACCAACGGCGACACCCGCCTGGGCGGGGACGACCTGGACCGTGAGATAATCAACCTGGTTACCAGCGAAATCCGTCAGCGGTTTGGCCAGACGCTGAGCTTCCCCCCGGCCACCCGCCAGGCCTTGCGGAGCTTGGCTGAAGCTCTGAAAATCAGGCTCTCTACCGAGGATGCTGCGGAGATTGCTATCGATCTGGGCGGGGGGAAAAGTTTCGAACGGACGATAACCCGCCAGCAGTTCGAAAGCCTGATTGGCCCGTGGGTGGAGCATACCATCGAGCATTGCACCCGGGCCTTGGACGACGCGGGCCTGGGCCCAGCTGACATCGACGAGGTCGTCATGGTCGGCGGCTCGACGCGGATTCCCCTCGTCCGCCAGCGGGTCGCGGAAGTCTTTAGCCGCGAGCCTTACACCGCTATCGACCCGGACCGCGTCGTTGCCATGGGGGCTGCGATTCAGGCGGGCATCCTCGCCGGAGCCAGTCGCGAGACGCTGCTGCTGGACGTTACGCCGTTGAGTCTGGGAATCGAGACGCTCGGCGGAGCGATGGGCAAGCTGATTATGCGGAACAGCACCATCCCGTGTTCCGCGGGCGAGACGTTTACGACTTCTGTGGATGGGCAAACTTCGGTGGATATAAATGTGCTCCAGGGCGAGCGCGAGTTGGCGGGGGACTGTCGCGAGCTGGGCCGATTTCAGTTGCGAAATATTCCGCCCATGCCAGCTGGTGCTCCGCGCGTGCAGGTGAAGTTTACCATCGACGCCAACGGAATTTTGAATGTCTCAGCCCGGGAGCTTCGCAGCGGACGCGAAGCTGCGGTGCAAATAAGCCCAGCCTATGGCCTGACGAAAAACGAGATCGACACGATGGTGAAAGACTCCGTCGTCCACGCCATGGCGGACATGACCAGCCATCAGCTGATAGATGTTCGTAACGAAGTAGCCCGGGTGCTGGGAGCTATCGACAAAGCCCTCGCAAACGCCGGGGATGTTTTGACAGGCCCGCAGCGCGACGCGTTGGACGAAGCGGTGACAGCCTGTCAGGCCAAGCTGGAAACCTGCCAGGACCCCGACGAACTCTACGCTGCGATGAAAGCTGCCAACGACGCCGCGATGCCTTTGACGCAGGCACAAATGGACGCGGTACTCTCCAAGACCCTCCAAGGCCGAGCGGTCGAAGATCTGGGACCGCAAATCTCCAGCGAATAAACCCGCGATTTTTTTTGTTTAAGCCCAGCGTCATATGGCTACCCCGCAAACAGCCGCGGTGCAACCATGCCACCCAACGTCGTGAACCAAAACATGACGTTGGGCCAAAACTGAATATCCAATATCCAACAAGGAATATCCAACAGAAGAAGTAAAAAACAAAAAAAAAGAAAAACTGGATTCCCGCTTTCGCGGGAATGACAAAGAAAAAACAGAACAGA
>QNCB01000330.1 GCA_003644335.1 Planctomycetota bacterium
GAGCTAAAAAAAATGCGGATTGACATTCTGAAGACCCAGCCGCAACCCTGTATGTTTATTGGTTAAAATGCGACTAACAATCGAATTTCTGCCGTCTATGGGATGGCTGTGAAAGAAAAACATAAAACAAAAAAAACAACTTCATGGTCTTCATGTGCTTCATGGTGAGTTTTTCTGTATTTTGTGACATATACCCCGATGCGATGGCAGGGAGAGTTTTGTGAAATTTATTGTGGATTTTGATAATAAGGTTTCGTCGCGATTGGTCTTGGCGGCGGTGGTGTTTGTCGTAGCTATCGGTAGCGGGCTTGCCTGGCAGAGCGGTGCAACAGCATCCGCTAAGCCTGGCGATGTTACTACCACTCAGCCAACTACTCAACCAGTCACCAATCAACCGACTACCCAATCAGCCACCAAGCCAGCTGGCCAACCAGCTGTCCAGCTTGCCAAGCCCGCTACCCAACCAACCGCCCAGCCTGCTAGTAGCAAACTCGCAGCGAAGAATGAAGCGGTTGTTTTGCGAGACGCTGGGCTTAAGGTTGCCTTGGCGGGTCGGTTCCGTTTGGCTCTTGGAGACCTCAGCCGGGCTGCGACGCTGGCTCCGGACGACCCGATTGCCGCCCAGGCCAGGGATCTGTTGGAAAAGTATTTGCAACGGCAGGCGAGTATCCAGGCTGACCGCACCAGGGAATACCAATACGAACTGGACCGCATTCGTTGGGCGAATTTAGCCCAGCAATATCAGTCCCAGCTCCGGGCCAAGCCATACGCCAAGGCCCTGCGGAAAAAAATTCGCACCGAGCTTCGCGACGCCTACCACGCTATCGGCACGTCGGAGCAGATAGAGGAGAGCACCGCTGAGGAGGCCCTCAAGCTCCGGGCTACGAGTCTGGAGCAGATAAAAAAAACCCGCCAAGCCATTCGCTCAGCTATGGCTTTGTTGAAGGATAGCAAAGGCCCCTTCGGCGACACCTTCCGCGCTGAAGCTAAGACGTTGGAAACTCGGCTGAGTGCTTGCGAGAAAATATGGCAGGGGGCTAAGACCGCTGGGCCTAAGGATCGCTGGGCCACAGCCAGGCAGCTTCGCGCCGCGGAGGAACAGCTCGCCGACGCCATGACGGATATCCAGGTGATGGTCGTCAAGGATCCCTGGAAAGTAGGCTTGCTTCGGGCGGTCATCGCCAACGAGGTAGCTCCAGACAAGGAGCAGTTTCACAAGACCAAACTCTATCGCGACTTGCTCCAGGCTACCGAAGCCCGTGGGCTGAAAGCTATCGCCCAGGCGAAATGGTACGACGCGCTCAGTGCCTTTGCAGGCTTGAAGGAACTCGAGCCGACCAACGACGATTATCGTCAGCAGGCTACCCGCGTTGGTTTGCATGTCCGGGCGTTGCGACTATATGGCGGGGGGAACGACGACGGCGATGAGGATGAGGACGACGACGAGGATGAGAAAAAAGACAAGGACAAGTCCGACGACGAGGAGCCTGACGAAATATTCTGGAAGCAAATGGTAGCTGGCAGCGACGCGCAGATGGTGCGCAGGGCTATCAGCAAAATCGGCACGAGCTATGTTAAGTCGCCGGACTACCGCCTGCTAACCCGCGGAGCACTGGAGAGTGTGAAGATATTAGCCCAGACGCCGCAGGTTGCCAAGACGTTTCCGGGCCTGGCTGATAAGGCCAAGCTTGGGGCGTTCGTCGCTTCGATAGACAAGCAGCAGGAACAACTAGACAAGAAAAAACGTGTTGATCATCTGGACTTGCAGTTGGCGTTGAATCGCGTGATAGACAGTTCCGAAGCGAGCGTGAATATCCCGCTGGAGGTTTTGGTGGTGGAATTTGCCGACGGGTTCCTTGGCAAGCTCGACAGGTTTAGTAGTATGATTTGGCCTCAGGACGTAACGAATTTTAACAAGTCCACGATGGGCAAGTTCACCGGTATAGGTGTGCAGATAACCAAGGAGCGTGGTAAGCCTTTAAAGGTCATTACGCCGTTACTGGGCACGCCTGCGTACAAGGCGAAGATCAAGGCTGGCGATCTGATTATGAAGGTCGACGGCGTGAGTACCAAAAAGCTGAGCGTCGACAAGCTTGTCAAACGCATCATGGGCCCGCCCGGTTCGACGGTCAAGCTGTTGATAAAACGTCGCGGCGTAGCTGAGCCGTTTGTCGTGCCGGTCGTGCGGCAGGATGTGCATATCCGCACCGTCAAGGGCTGGCGGCGCGACAAGAGTGGTAATTGGGATTTCATCCTGAAAAACAGCTCGGACAAAATAGGCTATATTCGTATCACGCAATTTACCGGCACGACCTATCGCGACATCGACAAGGCCCTGCGAAAAATTCGCCAAGCTGGGGCAGAGAGCCTGATCCTCGACCTGCGAAATAACCCCGGAGGCCTGCTCCGCAGTGCCACAGCTGTGGCTGACGAATTCATCGGCGACGTCCAGCGGATCGTTTTTACGCGTGGGCGATCCGTGCCGAGAAACGAAGTAAACTCTACGCCCAAGGGCATGTTTCAGCAGGGGGACATGGCGGTGCTTATCGACGGGCACAGTGCCTCAGCTGCGGAGATTCTCTCTGGCGCGCTGAAAGATTACAATCGTGGCACCATCATAGGCCAACGCAGCTACGGCAAGGGCAGCGTGCAAAATGTCATCCCCGTCCGCAGCAGCGAAGCCTATCTGAAACTCACCACCGCCTACTATTATCTGCCCTCGGGTCGGCTGTTGCACCGGCAAAAAAACTCGAAGGACTGGGGCGTCAACCCGGACATCGACGTCTACGTTACGCCCAGGCAGATGCGACATTGGCTGGGGCTAAGGCGAAAAACAGACCTGCTGCAAGACGTAGCGGCGGATATCCTCGATGCCGACCTGGCTGCGGAATACCAGGCTGATTTGCAACTGGGCACCGCGGTGCTGATTCTCAAACTCAAAAATCTCCAAGCCCAGGTCAAGTCCAAATCCAAGCCCGCTCCATGCGTCGCAAGGGGGTCATGACA
>QNCB01000331.1 GCA_003644335.1 Planctomycetota bacterium
GAAAGGAAGGTGTGGTCGTCATCGGCACTGACAAACCCGTCGCGTTTGAGGCAATGCTCACCACCCCATGGGATGAGTTCCGGGGTAACACTATATGGGTATGGATGGTCGCTGACGCCATCGACATCCTTACTGAAACCAACCTGAATTGCACGGCGAGCGGTTGAATGCAGGCCGGCACCGGCAATAACAACTGCGTCCGGATGAACTTCCTTGATCCCTTTGGCGGCGGCATTTACAAACTCGACGAACTTGTAAATCCAGGGTGCAATCTCCATATCGTCCGTTACACCGTTCCAGTTTCCGCCCCATTTTTTAGGCATGTGTCCGTTAGGTTCGTTACCAAGCTCGAAGTGATTGATGCCGTACGGCTTGAGCACCTCGGCGGCACCTTTCCAGTAGGTATAGGCGGCTTCTGCGTTATCATAGCCGATGCCGCGGGATTCAATTAGATTAATGCCATTAGCTTTGAGGTTCTCAAGATATTTGATAGATCTAGGGTGAAGCCCGACGGGCTTGCCGCCATGTTCGGTCTTTTCCATTTTAAACCAGCGGACGCTGCCACGGTTCCATTTAATGCCAGCCTCTGCAACCATCGGCAGGCACTTGGGCAGGGCGCCGTGTTCCCACGGATAGACCACGCCGATGCTGCTCTCTTTGATCTCTTTGCTGTTGCGGGCCTGGCCTAGCAGAACGCCCTTGCTCTTGGCACCCAGAATTTCGCGTGTCTGCGTGGAGACCTGATCGCCGACCGTCAATCGGCACGTCAGGGGATAGCGGTTGTAGGGATTCCAGTTTGGGCAGTCGATTTTAAAGCTGCACGAAACCGACTTGCCGGCAGGTATCGTCAACTTTTCCAAGTGTGTGAATTTACTGCCGGGGCCGGATGTATTGAGAATGTCTTCTTCTCCCTTGCCCCTTCGCCAGGGCAAAGCAAGAGACGCATGGCCATTTGGCGCATCCACCAGCTCGACTTTTGCCTCAATATCTGTTTTGCCGGTATTGGTCAGGGTGAAGATATAGCCCGTCCATGAGGGCGTGCCGAGAAGCTCTACGTCTCCGGCTAAAATATCAAAGTTTGGAAATTTAACCGTTCGCCATTCCCCCTGAACCAGAAATGCCAAGTCATCAACATATAGCTTTCCTTTTTTATTTTCAGCTTTTTCAGGAGCAATAAACAACGATTTTAGCGGCCAGTGAATCTTGCCGTCTTTAGCGCCGCCCCAGTGATGGCGAAAGGTTTTTTTGTCAAGATTAACGGTAATATCCTGCCATTTATCAGTATTTTTCAGAGCAATAGCACTTGTTTTGTGAACCTGTCCGCTTGCGTCTTCTATACGCATAAACACTCTGTTTTTGCCGGTAATTTTCGCCTTAAACGAAACGTGTTTTACCTGTTCGGGGATCTTTATGTTTTTATTGATTCCGACATAAGCTCCACCCTCGGTGAAATCATAATCAACGCACATTGCTGACGGAGCGGAAACGAATTCGGTTTTGCTTAATTCTTTATGCCCCTTGGCTCCGCGAAACTCTCGACCTAAAGAAAAACTCCATTTGTCCGCCGAAAAATCGTCGATCAGTATCTTTTGAGGCTTTGCTTCCTGTGCCGTTGCTGCGGAAATCGCAAATCCCGTCATCATCACTATCGCCATTACCGCTACCATCATTTTACTTGTTTTCATCGTGATACCCTTTCCGTGTCGATTGGTTTCTGTTGTAATTCCCATTGTGTTCCGTTCGTTTCTCATCGTGATGCCCTTTCCGTTTGTGGTGTTAACAATTTTTCACTATTAAGCCCATGGCCTACGGATTTATTCCAAATCCCATTTGCTGAATGAAGGGGCCGAGCCTGGTAATGCACCCCACCCGAGTGCTCCCTGTCTGTATAAGCCTATCGTATCATCCGGGTCGCCCCAGACTGGTGTTACATGCCCATCTACCCACTGGACATTACCTGTATCTGTGTGCCGAAAATGAGTAGCTGTAGGCCAGGCAGGGTCAGGCCTCGCCGCTGCTATGTAATATCCCATTAGGCTGGTACCCGAAAGAGGAGCGTGGCTGGTGTCGGCGGTGCAAAGCGTTTCGGATGGGTTGCCAACATCTTCAACTCTGGTGCCGTTGAGGTAGTAGAAATTGATTCCGTAACTTACATAACCCCAGCTGTGTTGCTGAGCGGGTGTGGCAGTGGGGTGTCGTGGGTCGACAGGACAATACAACGCCTGGGTGCCCGACACATCGCCGAATTCCGGCAGCAGCTTGTACCAGTTGCTAGCTGAAGTTGGGTATTTGGCCCAACCAAAGCCGTCGCCATCGGGGTCGTTTTCTTCGCCACTTGGAAAAAGCCCGTCCCAGTCAGACTGGTAAGCTGCCATAGCGTTGCCTATCTGCCTGAGGGTACTCATGCAGACCACCGCCTTGGCTAATTCCTTAGCCTTGTTCAGACTGGGCAGGAGTATGCTCACCAGCAACGCGATAATCGCGATGACGACCAGAAGTTCGATCAAGGTGAAACCATTTCGGATTTTTGATTTCGGATTGCGGATTTTTCCGTGGCTTGGGCGCTGTCGCAACAACCGCCCCGCCCAGGTAAACGCTTTTTTGTCTCTCATGGTTTTAGGCTCCAGCTGTATGGCCTACTGGCTATTCACATGGATAGCAGGATAAATATAAAAAAACCGTAACCGTTCACGCTTTTTTTGCTTCAGCTCCGTAGGAGCGGCGTCTTTGTAGTAATGCGATCGCGTAATATTTTTAGCTCCGTAGGAGCGGTATCCTTGTAGAAAATATACCAAACACATACACGCAAATCTATGTCCAAATAGTTTTTGCCAAAAGCTCAACGAGTCAGCTGAAGCCAATCAAAAGTCATCGATAGCCATGCAAGCTGTTGAGCCATCCAGCCGAATCGATGAGATCATCGTTGTCGCGCACCAATGGCCATGCGGTGTTGAATCGACAAGTCGCTGGCCTCCCTTTGCCCGGCCTCGAAGA
>QNCB01000332.1 GCA_003644335.1 Planctomycetota bacterium
ATGGCTATCCGACACGGCATAGACCTGCTGCAACGTTGGCGGCGGAACCCTATCCTCACGCTCGAAGATATTCCCTATCGGTGCAACACCGTTTTCAACGGCACGCCGGTCAAGGTGAAGGATACGTACTATCTCATCATCCGCATCGAGGGCCAACAGGGATATTCGTTCTTCGCCCTGGCCCATAGCGGCGATGGCCTGCACTTCGAGGTCGAGCCGACGCCGTGCATGATGCCAAGCAAGCACGAGCCTTGGAAAACGTGGGAGGAAAACGGCATCGAAGACCCCAGGCTGACTGTTATCGACGGGAAGTACTATATAATGTACACCGCCGTGAGCGGGCATGGCCACTATATCGCGCTGGCCCAGACCGAGGACTTCCACAGCTACGAGCGGATCGCGATAATATCCGAGCCGGGCAACAAAGACGGCGTGCTGTTCCCCGAGAAAATCAATGGCCTGTACACCAGGCTCGATCGGCCTTATGGTAAGGGCGTGGGGTCTATGTGGGTGTCATATTCGCCGGATTTGAAACACTGGGGTAAGAGCGAACTGGTCTGCGCGCCTCGGCCCAGATTCTGGGACCAGTTCCGCATCGGTGCATCAGCTCCGCCGATTCTGACAGACCACGGCTGGCTTGAGATTTATCACGGTGTGAAGATGACCTCGGCTGGGCCTATATATCGCATCGGCACGATAATGCTGGGCCTCGAAAATCCCGCCCGCGTTGTAGGCCGATGCGTCGAGCCATTGCTCTCGCCAAGAACGGACTACGAACGCGTCGGCGACGTGGGCAATGTCTGCTTCGCCTGCGGAGCTATCGTTGAAGAAGACAACACCGTGAAAATATACTATGGAGCAGCGGACACGTCTATCTGCGTAGCGATGACCACCATGAACGACCTGGTAGAATCCTGCCTGGAATGCACCGACGAAAAAACCTGCGTAGGCGGCACGCATTTTTAAAAGCAGGGAATAGGCAAACAGGGAACAGGTATCCACGGGTTACGCGGATTTTTTTGAAGAAGATTACACGGATTTTTTTTTGATTAAAAAAAGGATTGGGTGCCATGGCCGCGTGAAAGGGTTCAATAATTTGTTCGCAAGATTGATACATCGAGGCTGTAGCCACAGCGACAACGCTTATCTTTACCTAAAGCTGAGACAAGCCTCGCTACCGGACGAACTAAAAGTCCCCGCGATCCAAAAGTAGCGGAGAGCCTTTTTTTATGGCCAAAGCCACAGCTGAGGGCGGCTGTGCTGCATGATGGTTGGTTTTGGGGAGTACTAGCTTTTGAGTTCGGCGAAGAGGGTCAGGTCGTTGGCGTCGGTTATGGTTACGGCTGTGTATTGGCCTGTGAGTTTTTCAGCTCCGGTGAAGACCACGATGTGGTCGCCGGTCGTTCTGCCCATGAGTTGCACCTGGCCTGGCTTGGTGGCGGGTTGCTTGCTGCTGCGTCTGCTCGGACCCGTAACCAGCACCGCCATGTCCCGCCCGATGTACTTGCGATGATGCGCCAAGCCTACTTGTTTTTGCACAGCCAGCAGTTCATTGTTGCGTCGTTTTTTGACATCGTCCGGCACGGAGTCTGTCAGCTTGGCAGCGGCTGTGCCGGGCCTGGGCGAGTATTTGAAGATGAACGAATTCTTATACCCACTGCGCCGGATGAGTTCCGCGGATGCTTGGTGGTCGTCTTCCGTCTCGCCGGGGAAGCCCACGATAAAGTCGCTCACGATCGACACATCCGGCACGGTCAGCCTGGCTTGGTCGATGAGTTCGTCGTACTGGCTTCGGGTGTATTGGCGGTTCATAGCCTGGAGCATCGCGTCTGAGCCGGACTGGGCGGGGACGTGGATATACGGGCAGAGGTTGGGCAGGTCTCGCATGGCGTGGAAGATGTCTGGCCCGAAGTTTTTGGGATGGCTGGTTACGAACCTGAGCCTGGCCAGGCCTGGCAGGGGGGACAGCAGGGCGAGCAAATCGCTGAAGCGGGTCGTCCACTCGCCGGCGGCGTGGCGGTAGCTGTTGACGGTTTGGCCTATGAGCGTTATCTCGCTTCGCCCGGCGTCGATGAGTTTTTTGACCTCCTCGACGACGGCTTGGGGGGCTCGGCTGGTTTCGGGCCCGCGGACGAACGGGACTATACAGTAGCTGCAAAAGTTGTCGCAGCCTCGCATCACGCGGACGAATGCCTGGGCGGAGTTTGCGGAGTTTCCGCTGGCCGGGTCTCGCCCGGCGTCGAGAGTTTCCATGCTGCCCATCGCCAAATTTTCGCGCCCGGCGAGGTTGCGAGCTTCCCCGCGACCCGGGTCTACCGCGACCGACGACCGACCAGCCCGGGCAGATTCGATAAGCTCCGGCAGCATGAACAACTGGCCTGGCGCGCAGACGATGTCCACGCCGGCGAATTTTTTGGGCAGTTTCTCGCCCAGCCTCTGGGCCATGCAGCCCAGGACTCCGACGATTGGCCCAGCCCCGCTGCGTTTACGAACGACGTCAGCACCTAGCCGAGAGAAAACTTTCTGCTCGGCGTGGTCGCGCACGGAGCAGGTGTTGTACAGCACAACGTCAGCCCCCTGACGGTCAGGCGTAATACCATAGCCAGCCTGTCGCAGCAGCTCGACCACCAGCTCGCTGTCGAGCCTGTTCATCTGACAACCCATTGTCTCAATAAATATTTTCATAGGAATAGAAACGGACTAACACGAATGTTTTTCAAGTAATCAGTAATCAGCCGAGTGCCGTGGTTGCCGGGTGCCGTGGTTGCGGTGTTTGCAACCACGGTTTTTTTATGCCACGACACAGCCGGGTGCCGTGGTTGCGGTGTTTGCAACCACGCTTTTTTTATGCCACGACACAGCCGGGGGTGGCTATGCCACCATTATCTCTCCGGCACGTCCAGGACATACATCCAGTGATATTCCGGGCAGGTTGCCTGGTCCAGGCCCATGTCCACATTTGCTCGGACTGCCAGCCCGGCGTCGCGGAAG
>QNCB01000333.1 GCA_003644335.1 Planctomycetota bacterium
GAACGGATTGCCCGCGTAGTCCTCGTACAAAATCTCCGCCGGCAGCTGTGCAGCGAGACACTCCGCCAAGGTCGTCTTGCCCACCGCAACCGGGCCTATAATGCTTATCAATTTCGCAGCCATTTTGGATAAAACTCAATCAATCTTTCAGCTCGGCGAGTATTTCCGCTACGGTCTGGAACCGCACCGGGTGCTGGGCCTGGGGGGCTATCATCGCCAGGGGTTCGAGCACGAACCGTCGAAGGTGTAGCCTGGGGTGTGGCAGGGTCAGCTCGGCGGTTTCCATTATCACATCGTCCATCAGCAGCAAGTCCAGGTCGCATGTCCTAGGCCCCCATCGCTGCTCAGCCTGGCGGTCTCTGCCCAGGGTCGCTTCTATTTCCATCATCGCCGAGAGCAGCTCAGCTGGGGCCAACGTGGTCTCGACCTCGACCGCTCCGTTGAGGTAATTCCGCTGATGGGCAGGCCCGCCGACGGGCGTGGTCTCCAGCAGGGCAGAAACTCGCCGCAGCACAATCCCGTCCCGCCGACGCAGCAGGTCTATCGCGCGGCGCAGGATCAGCCCACGGTCGCCAACGTTACTCCCAAGAGCAATATACGCTATCTTCATAACAATTTTATCACGTTCCTCCGATTTGGCCTCGGCTGCCGAGGTAGAACTTTTGGCCCGGCGATATCGAAATGCTCTTGTCCACCTTCGCAGCCAGCTCTTCCTCGGAGTCCGCGAACAGTGGCGATATCTCCACCGCCGCGGCCACCTGACCGGACGCGTCGCGAGGAACCGCTACCCCCGCAGCTTCCAGCCAACCTCCAGCCCGGCGTACCTGGTCGTGCAAACTCGTTACCAGGCTGTCGGGCCCGTCGGCGTTTTTGATGGGGCTGAACTCCTCCTCGCGGAGTGTCTCGAGGATGACCGTCCGCTGGGCCAGGGGCATGGCGTCGAAGACGAACATCTCCAGCTTCACGGCGTTTGGCTTCTCGGGCGAGATACTCTGGCCCGTGGCGGGGTCTATATAAGGTACCTTCTTGTCCGCCCGGTGCAGCGGCAGCTTGCACGTGCCCCCAGCGGTGATGTTCTCGATAAACTCACGGGCGAACATGTGGATGGCGATAGAACCAGCCATGAACTTCAGCCTGCCGTCGGAGTTGCACGCCCGGGCCAGGTCGTCCGGCAGGTCGGAATACTCGATGACGATTACCTTCCCGCCGACAGTGCAGAAGTTGCCCACCTTCTCCAGCGGGTCGCGCTTGGCGATGCACTTGGCTGACATTTCCGCGTTCGCCAGGTCGTGCAGCCCGATGAACAGCGGATCCAACACCCGCACCAGCGGATTGTCCACCTGGAAATAGCTGACGTGCTCCACGCCGCGGGCTTTCATGTCGTCCAGCGCTCCGCTGGCTCGCAAGGCCGTCAGGCTCCCGCCATGGCCATCGGGGCTCACCGCCATACGATACTTCCGAGCCAGGAGCAGCTTGCCGTCCATGCCGATGGTCGGCATGGTTCCCTGCTGAACGAAGATGACGTCCTTCGGGCTGAACCCCCAAAAATCGTTTTGGCGGAAGTGGGCCTTGGTTGCCGTGTCGTTGGTCGGGCTGGTCAAAATATACCACGGAATCGTAACCCGGTGTCGCAAAGCCGTGGCCCGCAACTGCTCAGCAAACAGACGGAACAAAGGCTTGTTGACCACGGGCGAAGCGGGCAGGCAGCCCTTTGGCCCTTCATAGCCCAGCCGACTGCCCTGGCCGCCCGCGACCACAAACGCAGCGACCTTGCCCGCAGCGAGCAGCTCTCGACCTCGCGATATGGCCTGGTCTCGCAGGGTCTGGTCATCGCCGCAGCCAGCGGGGATAATCTCGGGAGGCTGAATGTCCCGGGGAACCTCCACCGCGGGCTTGTGCCGCACATAGCCCTCGATAAGCTCCCCCAGCCTGTCGAAATCCACCGCCTCGATCTGCCCCAGCAGCACATCGCGATGTCCCGGCGAGAGTTCGTCGTAGAAGGCCAACAAGTGTCCCTGACCATACGATTCAAGTTTCCGCCGTAATGCGTCTATCTCTGCCATGTTCAATTCTCCGATACTGGTTCGCAAACCACCATAAATCCGCCATGGATTGTAACGTTTTTTCTCAAGAAAAAAACTAAACAAAAAAATTCGTGTCATTCGTTTTTCATTCGTGCCATTCGTGTTCTGCTGTTTTTGCTTTTACTGATAACTGATTACTGACCACTGACAACTTTTTCAAAAAAAAACTAAAATCGGTTATTGCATCCCGCTGCGCCCGCCGGTACAATAAATATATAATAAGGTCGGGAATGTGGAGCTGCCGTAACAGGCATCATTCTATACTATCATACCAAACCCTCTCCACTTCCCCAAAAAGTGAACTGTGTAATGTGTGTGCGGTACCTTGTCGGGCTAGCCGGACGACTGATCGATCGGTCGTGGGCCAGCCGGTCAGGCAATCAACGAATTATGATGTTGAACACATCCGCGGTCTGGGTTCATAGCCTCGGGCGATGGTCGCCTGGCAACCTGGCCTTGCGGGTGGGGTGTTTCCTTTGGAATGCTCTGCTTCGAGTAACTGGCGTTTTTGTACCAGCCATCGTAGAAGACTCATTCTTGTTATAGGCCAGGTCGCCAGCGCGGCAGGACTCCGAAGGACGCTTCCGGTTCATACGCAGCCCGAGCTGCGGGAAGGAGTTTCTGCCATGAAACGCACGAAACCAACGAAGTACGGATTTACCCTCATCGAACTGCTGGTCGTCATCGCGATCATCGCCCTGCTGGTATCGATTCAGCTACCAAGCCTGAACAGGGCACGCGAACTAGCCAAGCGAGCAGTGTGCTCCACAAACCTCAACAGCATGGGCAAAGCCATGGTGCTCTACTCCAGCTCCAATGACGACAAAATGCCGTCTACAGGCGATGGCGGCATGGATGGCGCAGGGACAGGATATGATACTGAAGCTGCCTTTATAACTGGCGAGA
>QNCB01000334.1 GCA_003644335.1 Planctomycetota bacterium
AACAATATCGAATGTTCAAAATTCAAATGTTCAAAACAAAAACGAAACAAAAACAAAAACGAAACAAATTCGAAATCCGAATATCGAAATACTAAACAAATCCGAATATCGAAATACTGAATCCTAAACAATATCGAATTTTCAAAATTCAAATGTTCAAAACAAAAACAAAGATGCCGCTCCTACGGAGCTAAACATCACGCAATCGCATTACTACAAAGATATCGCTCCTACGGAGCTGTCTATCAATCGTATTATGGGATAGCTGTGTTTCGATATTCGAATTTCGAGTTTGTTTCGAATTTCGATATTAGTATTTCGCATTTGTTTCGAATTTCGGATTTCGATATTCGAATTTGCTGTAAAGGTTAATCATTTCGTCGGACAGCCAGGGCTGTGGGATGGGTTATCAGCTGGGCTAGGGCTAGGTCTTCTGGGAGGAATGGCTGTTCGCCTTTGCGGTAGAGCACAACCACGCCGATCATCTCGCCGGGGGTCGGTATCAGTGGCAAGGCCAGCAGCGTAACGCCTGGCAGGAACCGCTGAACCGCTTCGTCGAACATCTCCCGCTCGTCCATCGCGTCGATGCGTTTTATCTGCGGCGTGCCGAGCAGGACGTCGACCAAAGGCTCAGCCAGGCTTCGACAGAACGTTAGATTGTCCGGGTGCGGCACGCCGAATCGGCCTACGATACGCAGCTCGGCATTAGAGTCGCACACCATCGCCATGCCCGACAGCGGGCCTGTCTTGCGGGCGAAACTGCGGAACAACACGCGGAAAACGTCGTCGTCGTTCTTGGCAGCAAGCAGCTCAGCCTGGTAATCGATCAGCGTCTTATTAGCCTGGACTTGCTCGGACAGCGAGCGACACGCCTGGGCCAAAGTAGCCTGGCTGGTGTCGGCTGGGGCGTCCTGCTGGGGCGCGTCGTGGTCGTGCTGTTGTTCGTCGAGTCTGGCTATCTCTCGCCAGACTGTGTCCCGCAAGTGTTGAATGTTCAAAGGCTTGGTCATCAGCTCCAAAGGCTTCCGGCTGGATGCTTCTGACAGGCTCGCCTCGTCGCCCTTGCCAGTGATGAACACCGTGGGAACCTCGCCCACCGAATCGCGCAGGTGGTCGACAACCTCCACGCCACTGCAATCGCCCAGGCACAGGTCGGTGATTACGATATCAGGCTTGTCGTTATTGGCCAGGGCGATGGCTTCTCTGCCACTGCCGGCTGTCTGAATAATCGCACCAGACTCGCTCAGCGCCTCAGCCAGCATCTCCCGCAACCGAGGCTCGTCGTCCACGATTAAAATTCGTTTCATATCCTGACCAGCCATTTTAAAACTCCCAGATGTTATAACAACATCCTGTAGCCGCCCCCGACCATGCGAACAAAAAAAACAACAAACTACGAAATACGCAAAAAAACGCGAAAACATTTTTTTGCTTTTACTGATAACTGATAACTGATAACTGACAACTGATAACTTTTTTTTCTTATAGCCTGGCCTGGGGCAGAAGCATGTGGACAGTTGTTCCCTGTCCGTTTTGCGACTCGATCCAGATTTGGCCTTGGTTGTTTACCACGTATCGCCAGGCTACCGACAACCCCAGTCCACGCCTGCAACCGCTGGTCTGCGTGAAATAAAACGGGGTAAAAGCTCCAGCCAACGCCCTGGCGTCCATGCCCGGGCCATTATCCCGAACACTTAGCTGCACATGTTGGCTGTCAGTGGCAAGCCTGACAACAATAGAGATATAAGGCTCTTGTCCCGCAGCTGTTACAGCGTTTTGCAACAATTCTTCAATCGCTTTGGTAACTTGTGCCTCATCAACCCATACATCCGGCAGGTTGTTCTCTATATCTTTATCGAATTTCACAGCCTTAAGATTAAGTAAATTTGGGGAAGAAAAATAATTTAATGCGTTTTGAACGATAATTCCTATTTTGCAAGCCTTGGGTTGAGCAGGCCTGGGCGAGGCGAATTCCATCAGAGTCGAGATAACGCCGCTGATTCGGTCTGACTGGTCGGAGATAAGCTGCCAGACGCGCCGTTCCTCTTCCGTAGGTGCTTTTTCTTCCATGAGTTGCGCTCGGCCTGATATAACAGCCAGGGGGTTGTTTATCTCATGGGCAGCCCCCCCAGCCATGCGAGCCAGAGCAGAGAGGATCTCGATTTGGTTATCTAAGTTCAAGTTGGTCATCGTTTTACCAATTCCACCATGCGCTGGATGACCGCCTCGATATTGAATGGCTTTTTGATAAAGTCGTTTGCCCCCGCAGCCAGGAGCGTGTCGACTTCGCTGGGGTCTACCATGCCCGAGATTATAAGTATTTTAATATCAGCCAGTTGCGGGTTCGACCGAATGGCTTGGCAGACGACATTGCCGTTGATGTCCGGGAGCATATAGTCCAGGATGATGACGTTTGGGTGAAATTGTTGGGTGCACAAGCCCGCGTCGTAGCCTGTTTGTGCGGTAGCTATTTCGAATCGGCCATCGTTTTGAAGCACATCCACAAAGAGCGTAACGATTTCCGGGTCGTCGTCCACGACAAGGACGCGGATTTTGTCGCCCTCGATGCTGTCGGTGGGGATATTGTTTGCCTTCATGAATTCCAGCAGGGCCTCGCGCGGAATCCGCCGAAACCTGCTGCCCGGCACACGAAAGCCCTTGAGCTTGCCGCTGTCGAAGCAGCGGATGACCGTCTGCTGGGACAGGCCACACAGACTGGCAGCCTGGCCTGTCGTATAAATAGCCTTGTTCTTCATGTTTATGTTAATCGGCTCAAACGGAGTGTTTACCTTAACAATCCAAGACGCTAAAAATTGCTGCATTAATTTGGATTCCGTGTTAGAATCTCTTCTTATAAGGATATCGGCTATGCCGCACGAACAAATGAACGAGCAACAGGTCGCAGCCTATCTGACGATGGATTTGCGTGACGTCGTTAAGTGGGCGTCGCGCGGGCAGATACCCTGCCGAAAACTGGGCGAGCAAAAA
>QNCB01000335.1 GCA_003644335.1 Planctomycetota bacterium
ATCGCCCGCAAGACGCTCAACGACACATCCGAAGCTGCAATCGGCAAGCTATTCAACGCCAACCGCGACAAGCTCGAAAATCGTGACAGTATCTTCGAAGGCATGAAGCTGCGAATTCCGAATTCGTAAAGTTGCCATCCGTGGCCAGAAAAATTCTCGCCGGGTCGCAGAGAACGCAGAGAAAGATTTTAGACGGGATAACAGGATAAAAGCTGGTTTTTTTTGATAAGAGGTTAAAAAAAAAACTGTAAATCCCGTTATGCCGTTAAGAAAAACTCTGTGAACTTGGCGTCTCTGCGAGAGATTCAAGGTTCCCAAAATCAGGGAGACGACCGATGTTCGCAAAAACTTTATTCGCGGTAGTGTTGACAATTTTCTGCGGTTCGCTGATTGGCTGCGCCAGGCCGAGCACGGGGCTGAGCGACGATCAGCCAGAGGCTGACATGCCAGACCTTGCCCAGCCAGGGGGGGTGCTCTCCGAGTTGCCCATCGAGGCAAAGCGGCTGTATTGGCGGACGAACGAACTTCGCACCCGCGCGGGGCTTAGGCCGCTGGAGTTGCGGGCTGAGTTGTGCGTCCTGGCCAGGCAGCAGGTAGTTACCATGATAGAGCAAGGCCGGTTGACGAACTTCTCGCCGGCGGGTGTGGATATCGCGGGGCGACTCACAGCTGAGGGTATCTGGTGGACGGTCTGCGCGGAAAACGTAGGGCGATTCCGAGGCCAGGGGGACGTTGTCGATGCCCTGATGAAAAAGTGGCAAGCCAACGCCGACGACCGCGAAAACATACTCAACGAACTCTGCCGCCAAACGGGCCTAGCCATCGTGAAAGACGACAAAACAAACAACTGGTACGCCGCCCAGATATTCCTCCGCCAATCATTGTTCTGGGAAAAATAAACATCATGTAGCACAGCCGCCCCCGGCTGTGGTGTTTCCGTAGCATGGACGTCTCGTCCATGTTTTTCCTTTTTCTTTGTCATTCCCGCTCCCCGACCATGTCGAGGACAAGCTTCGTGGGAATGATAAACCAGTCAACCAATCCACCAGTCAACCAATCCACCAGTCAACCAATCCACCAATCAACTGTTGTCATACCTCGCTTGGCAGCGGCTTTGACCTTGGCCTGGTTCGCTGCGGATGTTTAGTGTTCGGTCGGTAATTTCCGGCAGGGATACCCCAGCTGGGCTTGTCATCAAAATCGTTGTCCCATCGCGGCGAAGCTCGCTCAGCACATGGCGGATAATCTCGGCTGAATCCGTGTCGACATTAGCCAACGGCTCGTCCAGCAGCAGTGCCCATTGGCTTTGTCGCAAAACCATCGCCCTGGCCAGGTTCACCCGCTGACGTTGGCCTGCTGATAGAGTCCGGACGTTGCGGTCCAGCAGGTCGGTTATCAGCAATTCCTCCGCCGCCTTTTCCACCACCGCCCGCGCAGCTCGATGGCTATGTCCCATCCAGCCCAGGCCCAGGCGAAGATTCCGCCGAACCGTTCCGCTGAACAGCACCCCGGGATGCATGACCATGACCACGCCGCAAACTCCGCCGCCCGGGCTGGACGGGGCCAGACTGTCCCACAAAAAAACCTCGCCGCGGGCTGGCTTGCGGAGCATGGCGAGTATCTCCAGCAGCGTCGTCTTGCCGCAACCGTTCGGGCCCGTGATAGCGGTTATAAGCCCGCGCGAAATTTCCAGCTCTGGAATGTCCAGCGACCACAGGCCACCGAAACTGCAATGAAGATTTCGTATCTTAGCGAACATGCCCAGGCCCTCCGTGCGGCAGCTTTATCGCGTGCGCAGCCAGGTTCACCCCAAGTGCGATAACCAGCAGCACAATCCCCGCCGCCATGGCCAGGGCGAACTCACCCTTGGATGACTGGAACGCTATCATGCCCGTCAGGGTCTGTGTGTATCCCTCGATGTTTCCCCCGACGATCAGTGCGATGCCCAGCTCGGAAACCACCCTGCCAAACGCCGCCATCGCGCTGGTCAGCAGGGCGGGCGACCCCTCGCGCAAGACGACGCGAAAGACGCCAAGCCGCGAGGCCCCCAGGGTTCGGGCAGCCATCTCCAGGCGCGGGTCCAGCTGCCGGGTCGCAGCGGAGAACAGCGAAACCACGATGGGCACAGCCAGGAGAGTCTCGCCGATGACGATGGCTTCGCAGGTATATAGTAGTCCCAAATTACCCATAGGCCCTCGGCGGGACAGCAAGGCGTAGCAGAATAGCCCGACGACAACGGTCGGCAAGGCCATGGCTGTGTGCGCGATTACCAATATCGCCCGACGCCCGCGGAAGCTCCGCCTGCCCAGCAAAATGCCCAACGGCGTTGCCAACAGAACCGCCAGGGCGGTTGCTGCCAACGAACAGCCCAGCGTAACGCCGATCGCGTGGAGCAGCGCGGGGTCTTGCGAAACAATCAGCCTATATGCCTCGGAAACAGCGTCGCCCAAAATAGTCTTCCTTAAAACAAATCCGAAATTCTAATATCGAAATACTAAACAAATTTGAAATCTGAAATTCTAAATCCAAAACAAAAAACAGAAAAAGAAAAACAACTTCATGGTGAACTTCGCGTTCTTTCGCGTGCTTCGTAGTTTGTTGTTTGTCTAAAAAATCCGTGATTGTCTGTGTTCATCCGTGGTTTGCTGTTTTTGTTTCGAGTTTCGGATTTGTTTTTAACTTGACGGATGGAACAGCACCTGGTCTTTGACTCGGAAATTTTCAATGATTTCCTGGCCTGTGGGACTCGTCAGAAATGCGATGTATCGCATGGCTTGGATGTATTTTGCGTGGGCGTGCTTGGCGGGGTTGACCGCGATTATGCCATAGGGATTCCGCAAGGCCGCCTCGCCCTGGACGAGAATGTCCAGCTTGAGCGGGGCTGAGCGGTCACGCCTGCCGAAGCGGTAAGCCAGGTAAGTTCCGCGGTCGCACAGGGCGTAGGCCCGGATTTCGTCGGCGTGAATCAGCGTAGCCCCCATGC
>QNCB01000336.1 GCA_003644335.1 Planctomycetota bacterium
CGAGGCTCCGATAAGCTCAGCCACCTGCCCGCGAGCAGCCTCGACAGCGTCGGACGCCTTCCAGCCAAAGGAATGACTCCGACTGGCTGCGTTGCCGAAATGCTCGGTAAAATACGGCATCATCGCCTCGAGCACCCGCGGGTCGACCGGCGTGGTGGCGTTATTATCCATGTATATAGGTAGTTTCATAATTTCGTTACTCGTCCATATTTTTTTAACTACGAAAAACGCGAAAGGCGCGAAACATTTTTGTAACCATTCACACAAAAACAAGAACCACGGATAAACACTGATGTACACAGATAATTAAAATATAACCGTTCACAGCTTTTTGCTTTAGCTCCGTAGGAGCGACATCTTAAATAGTTTCCAAGGCCAACACAAAGATATCGCTCCTACGGAGCTGTCCATCTCACCTACTGGTTCATGGGATGGCTGAGAAATTTATTAAAAAAGCGTGAACGGTTACACATTTTTTGTTTCACTTTCGCGTTTTTCGTAGTTTCTTTTTTTATTTTTTCGTAGTTTCGCCAGTCTCAGCCATGACGTCCGCCAGGGTTACCTGCCGCAAAAAGTCTCGTATCCGCCGGTGCACTCTGTGTATGGGGTCAGCTATTGGGCACTTGCCCATCAGCTCGCACGCCCCGCCATCCTGGCCATCGCCTACACTGCCGGTGATGCACTGGGCTAACTTCATTGGGCCTTCCAGCACCTCCATCAGCCCGACGAAGTTTACGTCCTCCGGAGCCCGGACTATGCGATACCCGCCATGGGCACCGCGGACGGACTGCACATAACCAGCCCCAGCCAGCTCCTTGAGAACGTTCATCAACAAGGCCGGCGGGATTTCATAATGCTCGGCAATCTCCCTGGCACTGGCCAAGCTGTCGGCGGGCAACTTGGCAAGATGCGTCATGGCAATCAAGCCATACCCGGTTTTCTTCGTCATCGATAACACAAAGCCGCCTGCCTTTCGTAGTTCTAAAATTCGCCTATATACTATATAGCACCTCTGCCGTACTATTTCAACCCGAATAAAACTTTTCGCGAAAAAAAAACCACATCTTGATTTAAGGTGGTTGTGAGTGAATCATATAGATAACCACTGCAACGAAAGGGCTGGGAAAATGTCGCTGGAGATAACCTGGTTTCATCATGTCAGTTTTCGCCTTGCTGCCCTTGGCAGCGGCGAGGTCGTGTATATCGACCCGTGGAAAATGCCCTCCGCCAGCCACGACGGGACGGTGGCGTTCGTCTCGCACGAGCACTACGATCATTGCAGTCCAGCTGATGTAGCCAAGGTGCTTGGCCCCGCCGGGCAGATTGTCTGTCCGCCAGGCACAGCTGGGCAGTTCGCCTCAGCCCGGGAAGTTTCACCGGGGGAGAGTCTCGATTTGGGGCCTGTCCGCATCGAAGCCGTGCCAGCCTATAATATCGGCAAAAAATTTCATCCAAAGCGGGCCGGTTGGTGCGGGGCGGTAATAAGCCTGGCTGGCCGACGGATTTATTTCGCGGGCGACACTGACCTTGTGCCTGAGATGAGCGAGCTTGGGGAGATAGACCTGGCCCTGCTGCCGGTAGGCGGGACTTATACCATGAACGCAAGTAAGGCCGCCCGAGCCTGCGAGGTTATACGCCCCGCCCGAGCCATTCCCTGCCACTGGGGCGAGATAGTAGGCTCAATCGAGGACGCTCGGCAATTCGCATCGCTGGCCCCCTGCCCGGTTACCGTACTCCAGCCGGGCCAAACCGTCCGCGATATGTTCGAGTGAACCACAACCGCGATATCGGCAAACGTGGTTGCAAACACCGCAACCACGGCATTGGGGGTGTGTTTGCTTTTACTGACCCAGCACTTGTTTGCGGAAACTCAAGGTCTCGCCAGCTTCTCTGTTCCAATCAATCACTGTGGAACATTGCAAACAAGTGCTGGGGATTACTGACAACTGATTACTTTTTCCAGCTTATTCTTTAACTTCATACTCGGCGTCTATGACATCGTCGCCATCGTCCTTTTTCGGCTCAACTGGGGGGGCTTGCCCGCCAGCTGGTGCTTCTGCGCTACCCTCAGCTGCAGCGGCTTGCTGCTTGTACATAGCCTCTGCCAACTTGTGCGAAGCCTGCTCGAGATTTTCCATAGCCTTCTTAATAGCTTCAGCGTCGTCGCCCTTGAGAGCCTCTTCCAAGGCAGAAGCAGCGGACTCGATATTGCTCCGGTCGCTGGCTTCGATCTTTTCGCCCTGCTCTTTAAGGGTTTTCCGGGCGTTGTAAGCCAGCGCGTCGCCCTGGTTTTTCAGGTCGACAAGCTCTCGCCGCTTCTTGTCTTCTTCTGCATGACTTTCAGCGTCAGCCTTCATCTTGTCAATCTCGCCAGAGTCCAGGCCGCTGGAACCTTTTATCTCGATGGTCTGCTCCTTGCCGGTAGCGACATCCTTGGCTGTAACGTGCAGAATACCGTTGGCGTCAATATTAAACGCCACCTCGATCTGCGGCACGCCGCGCGGGGCGTTGGGCAGGCCTGTCAGGTTGAACTGACCCAGCGTGCGGTTGTCCTTGGCAAACTCCCGCTCGCCCTGAAGCACATGGATAGTAACCTCGGTCTGATTATCAGCTGCGGTCGAGAAAGTTTCCTTCTTCTCCGTCGGGATGGTCGTGTTGCGTTCGATGAGCTTGGTCATCACGCCGCCGAGCGTCTCGACGCCCAAGCTAAGGGGCGTAACATCCAGCAGCACCATCTGCTCCTCGACGTCGCCGGAGATAATCGCGCCCTGCACAGCGGCACCGATAGCGACGACCTCGTCGGGGTTGACGGACTTGTTAGGCTCTTTGCCAAAGATTTCCTTAACCAGCTCGCGAACCTTCGGAATACGGGTCGAGCCGCCCACGAGGATAACCTCGTCCACATCGCCGCTGGAGAGTTTCGCGTCAGCCAGGCAGGCCTTGCACGGGCCTGTGAGCCTTTGGAAAACAGGCTCAGCCAGC
>QNCB01000337.1 GCA_003644335.1 Planctomycetota bacterium
CCCGGCCAATGCTCCGACGGGCGGCCAGCCCTATGACATCAAGCCAGGCCAGCGACTTGCGATTTGGGTAGACCTGGCTGTGCCTCGCAACGCCGAGCCTGGGCTGTATCGCGGGGAAATAGCCGTCACTGCTGGGCTGGAACAAAAGCGGAAAATCCGCGTCGAGCTGAAGGTGCACGACTTTGTGCTGCCCGAAACTCAGCCTATCGCAGCAGTGGGCGCGTTCGATTATCGCACGGTTTTCCGGACGTTCATCACCGGCAAAGATAGGCCTTACGAGCCGGAGTATCTCGACTTCGACAACCCCCAAGCCCAGCAAGGCCTGGCTATTATCCGACAAATGATGCGACTGGCCCACAAGCATAGACTAGGCCTTTTCGACCGCCAGGTGCGACCGCGAATACACCGCGACCTGGCAGGCCAACTGAAACTGGACTGGAGCGACTATGACAGAATCGTCGGCCCGTACCTGTCCGGCGAAGCGTTCGACGACCGCGTCGGCACCCCAGCCTGGCCTATCCCGTTTAGCCAAGCCTGGCCCGTGCCGAAATACTACGGCGGCCTCGACAGCGAGTCGTACGCGGCAACCGCGACCAAAATCGTCCGCCTGTGCGCAGAACATTTTCGCGACAAACTCAAGGCGACCGAGCAGATATTCGCCTGGCCATACCGGGGCGAAGTCTCCGCCGGAGCCTTTGCCAAATACGACAGACTCGCGAAAATCGTCCGCCGGGCTTCGCCTGAAATTCCGCTGCTCTGTCAACTGCCCACCAACCCGCCAGCTATGACAGGCTGGACGCCGCCTGGCGATTTCGCTTCGTTGGTGGACATCCTCGCCCCGCCCGCCCAATGGCTAAACCCAGGCCAGGCCCAGGCGATGCGAACGCCTCTCAACCCGCTGACTGGGGTTTGGCTGGCCCGATCAGACCCGCCGTATCTGCCAAGTCTGTCAGCCATCGCCACCGCCGCGGACGTGCGGGCCTTGCCCTGGTTCGCGATGAAATATAACTGCACGGGCTTGTTCCTGCCCGAGGTTCTCAACTGGTCGGGCGAGGTTTTCCGCGACCCCGCCGGGGCACAGGCCAGGCTGTTCTATCCGGGCAAAGCTCTGGGAATCGCCGGCGTCCTGCCTTCGGTCAGGCTGAAAAGACTCCGCCGGGGCATGCAGGATATCGCGTACGTCTGGATTCTCCGCCAAAGGGCCCGAGGCAAGATCGCCCAGGCGATTCTCGACGCGATGGTTCGCTACGCGGGCCAGGCTGGGGCTGGGGACAATTATCTCGACCCGCGAATCGCGGGCTGGGTGCAGCATGGCCCGACGTGGATACGTGCCCGAAAACTGCTTACCGAAGAAGTGCTCCAAGCTGTTCATCCACGGGCCAAGACCGCCCGGCAGCAGATTGCTGATAAAGTCCGCTGGCAGCAGTTCAGCAACCGTGCCCATAGGCTACGGATCGAGCGAGTCCGGGCGAAGATGAGCTACGGCCAGGCCCCCAGCCAGGCCCAGCCGGGCCAACCCTGGCGAGCAACGATACTGGTGGACATGTACAACGAATACGACCGCCCGCTGGGTTGCACGGTAAAAATCTCAGCCTTACCGCGGGGTTGGAAGGGCCTGGTGGGCCAACACCGCGTGATAAACTTCCCGCCCGGCGCCCAGCGGGTCGCCAAGCTGGTGGTCGAGGGCCCAGCCTTGCCCATCACACCCGACGGCAAGATACCCGTCGAACTGAAACTCACCACCGACGCGCCCAGCGAGGTCGCGATAAAAACCGCTGTGCCGTTCATCCACACCAGCGTCTTCGCCAAGCCGCCGACCATCGATGGCTTGCTGAACGATTGGCCAACCAGGCCCGCCAATACCGCGGGCAACTTCAGGCTGCTTGGCAGACGGGGCGAAACCATCGCGCCGAGCAAGAGCAAGCTGGACGACTCGCCAGGCCAGGCCCGCCGGGGGACACTCGCCTTTGCGATGGTCGACGACGAAAATCTCTACCTCGCCATCCGCTGCCAGGAACCAAACCTGCCGGGCATGAAGTTCACCAACAGCAACACCGTCCGCTATCAACAGCTCCTGGCCTGCGGGGAAGACCTCGTGGAAATTCTGCTCGACCCAGGCTGCCAGGCCAAAGGCCCGCAAGACCTCTACCACATTGTCGTCAAGCCCAACGGCGTGATGATCGAGGAAAAAGGCATCGCAAGCGACCCCCCGCTGGGCCAGGCCAGGCCGCTTGCGATGGGGGCGACCGTTGCGGTTGGCAGGGCGAAAGACGCCTGGATAGTCGAGCTGAAAATACCACGGTCCGCGTTCGGGCAAGCAGGCCAGGCTGAGTTCTGGGGCGTCAACTTCACCCGGTTCGCAACCCAAGGCTCCGAAGCGTCCAGTTGGTCCGGCGCGTCAAGATATTTCTACGACCCAAAGACGATGGGAACAATGTTCGTAACAAAGCCGGTGGACTAGTTGACTGGTTGACTGGTCGAAGTGTACGACATTTTTTTTGGTAGAGTACAACAATTTGTCCGTGCGAAAGTCAGCCAGGCTGGACGATGTGTTTTTGTTTCTTACCCAGCAGGAGTTAAACATACCAGCCCTTTCAGGGCTGCTTGTTTGAAAAGCAGGAAACCCCGCTTGAAAACCCGGCCGCTCACATGCAATTTCGCATGGCAAAAAAAGATTCCATCCAGTTGGGCGTTGTGATAGAGTCTGGTATTATGACGTGGACTGAGTACATATCTGTCGACCCTGCGGTATGTCATGGTAAAGCGTGTATCAAAGGCACTCGCGTTATGGTTTCGGTTGTCCTCGACAACCTGGCTGCTGGGGTATCGTCGGAGGAGATAATGCGGGATTATCCGTCGATATCGGACGAGGCTATTCACGCAGCTATCGCATATGCGGCAGAGCTTTCGCATGAATAAATATTGTAGGTATCATCGCGGGGTGTTGCTATGAAAATTTCTGAAATGAAAAGACA
>QNCB01000338.1 GCA_003644335.1 Planctomycetota bacterium
TGGCGGGTTTCGCGAAAATTCACGCCTTCCCGTTTTCCGCAATCGAGCCGACCGCAGCCTGGCGATATCGACACGAAGCCCCCAAACCCGAGGTTGTCCGCGAAAGGCTGGAGCGACTGGCCGAGCTGGAAACCGACCTGGCCCGGGAGTATCGGCGGCAGTTCGTAAGCGAAACTCTCGAAGGGATTATCGAGACCACCAAGCCCGCCCCCGCTATCAGCCAGGCTATGACCGACAGATATCTGACGGTGCAATTCCCCGCTGACTTGCCAACCTCGCAAAAAACCTCGCAAAAAAAACCTGGCAGCATAGTGTCCCTGCGAATAGACTCAACCACGCCAACAGGCCTAAGCGGAACGATAGAGCGGTAGATCTGCGAGAAGCAAGAAGCGGGAAAAATGTTGACTGGTTGACTGGTTAAGTGAACTTTCGCAAAATAGGCGATTAGGCGTATATTATCTGGATAACAGCATGACTACTTGCATTCAAAATAGTTATAGCATCTGTCTTTGCAAAGAAAATTCAAGAAGACGATTTTTTCTTTTCAAAAGTATGCATAATCTTCTATTTTGCAAAAGTTCATATTTGAGTAACTACGGGAGCATGACCATGAAAAATACGAAAAAATGTAGCACAGCCGCCCCCGGCTGTGAAAGTTCAATCACCAAAACTCCTCCCCTGGCTACCCGCCTGCAGCCTGTGCTTGTACTGGCGATCTTTCTGGGCATCGCAGCGATGATGGGCCTGGGCTGTAACGCGAACTTCAAAAACCCGTTCGCGAAAAAGGCTGCCACCTCTGACCAACCCAGGTTTCATGTGGACACTCGCGGCAAGGATCTAGCCGACTTCCAGGGCCATTTCCTGGCGGTGAAAATCGACGGCGCCCAGGCGCAGGCGCTGAAAATCGTCAACAACCAACAGCTCTGGAGCGTGGGCGATTGCAGCCCGGCCCCGGCGCTGATGTTCGAAGTAGACCAGGAAAAACTCGCCCCGATAAAGAACGCGACGATCAGCATCAACCCCCTCGTCGGTGGCCGAGCCGACCTGCAGGACATTTGGCTGTACACCGGCCAGGGGGAGATTCTGCCCGGCAAGGAAATTCAGCTGAACTCGTTCGACCATATCGTCGACGGCAAAATAACCACTGGGCTAAGCGAACTACCCGCGGGAAAATATCGCCTCTCGTTACAAGTCAACGGCTACGACACCTGGGACCGCCAACTCATCCACATAGAAGTGAAGTAGGTGGTGGAATGGTTGACTGGTTGATTAGTAAAGAATTCAAACCGACTGGTTTGAGTAGCTGGTTGATTGGTTAACTAATCAACCAGTCAACAGCCCCGCGGTTGGATTGCTGAAAATCGGTCAGTTTGAGTAAAGAATTAGTTTGAGTAAGATGTACATAGGCGGCAGAAATTCGGTTGTTAGTCACATTTTAACCAATAAAGATACAGGGCTGCGGCTGGGTCGTCAGAATGTCAACCCGCATTTTTTCAGCTCCGCAGGAGCTGTCAAGCCATCCTGTTATGGGATGACTGCGAAAAAATCCTGTAAATCCTGTTATCCCGTCAAAAAATCTCTGCGTCCTCAGCTTCTCTGCGAGAGGATCGCGGTACCCGCCACTGCCGGGGGTGGGACTCGAACCCACACTTGGTTGCCCAAACGGGATTTTGAATCCCGCGCGTCTGCCAATTCCGCCACTCCGGCTTGACATCGAAGCCGCGAAATTTCAGCGACTCGATGACAGGCTGAGCATTCTACCCAATATCCAACAGCTTGGCAAGAGGGTGATTAGGCAATCAGGGAATAGGCAAATAGGGAAATGACGAATGACGAAATTCGAATTTAGAATCAATGACGAATTCTGAATGACGAAAAAAAATCGAGTGCCATGCTTTTTCTGTTGTTCTGTGTCATTCTCGCGAAAGCTCCCCCCTTGTTCCTCGGGAACCACCCACCCTCCGTAGCTTTTCCCAGCGGGTAGGTCATGCAACTTCGCATGGCAAAAACAGAAAACATGTGGGCGAGACGCCCATGTTACCAACCAGTCGATCAATTACAATTCAGCTTGGAGTTTTCGCAGTAGTTCCATTGCTCCGATTGGCGTCATGTTGTCCAGGTCGGCGTGTTTTATTTCGTTGGCTATTCGGGTTGCCGGGTCGGCGAAGAGTTGCATCTGGGCCGCGGCGTGTCGTGCTCTCTCGGCCAGGGCGGGCATGTCCAGCCCCTCGGCCAGGTGGGCCTGGAGCTGTGGCAGGATAGCCTTGGCCCGGTCGATAACATCCTTGGGCACCCCAGCCAGGCGCGCGACATGAACGCCGTAGCTCTGATCCGTGCCGCCTTTGACGATCTTGTGCAGGAAGATAACTTCCTGGGCCCACTCGCGCACAGCCACGTTGAGATTCGTCGTACCGTCGAGCAAATTTTCCAGCTCGGTCAGCTCGTGATAGTGCGTGGCAAAGAGCGTGCGACACTTGACCTGCAGGGCGATGTACTCACAGATAGCCCAGGCCAGGGACAGCCCGTCGCAGGTGCTCGTGCCACGGCCTACCTCGTCGAGAATAACCAGGCTCCGACTCGTGGCGTTGTTGAGAATGTTAGCGGTCTCGACCATCTCCAGCATGAACGTACTCAGCCCGCGCGTCAGCTCGTCAGCGGCACCGACGCGAGTGAAAATACGATCCACCAGGCCTATCGTCGCACTTTCGGCGGGAATGAACGAACCGGTCTGGGCCAGGAGCGTCAGCAGGGCGACCTGGCGGATGTAGGTGCTCTTGCCAGCCATGTTCGGGCCTGTGATTATCAACAGCCTGTCAGCCTTGGCCTGCATGGCGACGTCGTTTGGCACGAACTGTTCCCGCAGTTGCTCCGCCAGCACGGGGTGTTTTCCGCCGACGATATCGAGCGTGTTTTCCTGTGTAATCCGAGGCTTGGTGTAGCCTCGCTCAGCTGCTATCTGCGCCATGCTGCACA
>QNCB01000339.1 GCA_003644335.1 Planctomycetota bacterium
AATGTAGCACAGCCGCCCCCGGCTGTGGTTTTTTCGACGGGTGGCATGTTCGGGCGAAAAATGACGAATGACGAAAAAATATCCAATGCCCAAATACCCAATGACCATTGAATGCCCAATGACCAATATCCAACAGACGAGCCAAGCCCAATCCGAAATCCGAAATCGAAAATCTGAAATCGAACCGTTGCATGGCAAGAAAAGGAAAAGAAAAAACATGGGCAAGATGTTCAGGCTACGGTGTTTTTTCTCGCGTCAATGTCCACTGGGCGGAATTGTATTGGCGGCTTAGCGTGAAAGAGCCTTGCATGGTCTGGCTTGTTATTTCCAGCAGCCAAATGTCCTGGCCCGGCTTGTTGCAGCGGTATCGTCCCTGCTGAACTCTGCGAACTTCGCCCCGGCCTGCCGAGATAGGTCCTTCGTATGTAAGGTATTCCAGCCTATGATCCGTCAGCTGAGTGCCCAGCGTTGAACAGCCTGGTTGCAACTCGGCGGGATTTTGCGCAAACCGCCAACAGGCCAGGGCCTGGCCCGCTTCGAGCAGGAAGTCAAAGTGTCTCAGCCCGTGGCCAAGGTGTTCCAATATCACAAACGAACCGCTCATGTCCACATGGTAAGGCCCGAGCGGCAAATTGCAACTACGCTATAAAAACAGAAAAACAAAAAAAGAAAAGTTTACCGCAAAAGAACACAGAGAACGCGAAGAGAAATATAATTTGAAAAAAACGAATGGATTCCCCATGCACTTATTTGCAAAACTTTAGAATGTCGAAAACTTTTTACATGAGCTAACAACTCTCTGAAACTTTGCAAATAAGTGCTGGGGAATGACAACAAAAAAAGAACTTCATGCTCTTCATGGTGAATTTTTGCGTAGCCGTGAACGGTTACGAATCGGGACATTACGAATCAGAACACTTGACGCGACGGGCCTGGGCGAATAGGCTTTGCGAACGATGAAGACAATGAAACCAAGCGAATTGGCCAAGATTATCGGCGGCGAGTTTTGTCCCTGCTCGGACGATGCGGACGAGCCCCCCCTGTGCGGGCTGGCTCCGCTGGAACACGCCCAGCGGCAGGACGCTACATTCCTGGCCAACGACAAGTATATTTCGCAGGTGGCCCAGACCCAGGCTGGGGCTGTTATCGTCGATAAAAAGTTCACGCTCCCAGCTGGGGCCAAGCCTAAGAATCTCATCCGCTGTGACGACGCGTACCTGGCCTTCCGCGAGGCGATGGTAACATTCTACGGCTTCCGCGAGCACCCCTTCACCGGCCTAAGCGACCGGGCGGAAATTCACCCCACCGCCAAAATCGCCGATGGCGTAAGCGTCGCGGCGCTGGCGAGCATCTCAACGGAGGTTGAGATAGGCCCGGGCTCGGTGATATATCCCGGCGCGTTCGTCGGGCCAGGCTGTAAGATCGGGCGGGACTGCATCGTCTATCCAAACGCCTGTCTATACGAAAAAACCGTCCTCGGCGACCGCGTAACCGTCCACGCCAACAGCAGCATCGGCGTCGATGGGTTTGGCTATGCGACCCACGCAAACGCCGACGGGGTTGTGTTCCACGACAAAATCCCAACGCCAGGCTGGGTCGAACTGGAAGACGATGTCGAGATAGGCTCGTGCTGCTGCATCGAGCGGGCCACAATGGGCGCGACGGTTATCGGAGCGGGAACGAAATTCGCGGACCAGGTCGCCATCGGCCATGGTACAAAACTCGGCAAGCACTGCCTGATGGTATCTCAGGCTGGAATCGCAGGCTCGACGATGGTGGGGGACTATTGCGTTTTCGCGGGCCAGGCTGGCGTGGTCGGACACATTAAAATCGGCACCGGCGCGCGTATCGGCGCCCAGGCTGGGGTGTCCAACGACATCCCCGCCGGGCTGGATGTACTCGGCAGCCCCGCCCTGCCACGCGCCCAGGCCAGGCGTGTGGTCATGGCTACGGTGAAACTGCCCGAACTTCGCAACACCGTGAAAAAACTTACCAGGCAGTTGGCAGACGTCCAGGAAAGGCTCGCCCAGTTGGAGCGGTCGCCGGATGGCGGAGAGGCGAAATGACCTCGGTGGGTCTGATAGCCGGGGCTGGTCGTGTGCCCCTGATGGTGGCTGACGGCATAATCGCGTCAGGCCACAAGCTGGTAACGCTGGGCATAAGCGGGTTTGCGTCGGACAGGCTCGTCGGGCTGAGCGACGAGTTCACATGGGGGGGCATTGTTCGCATCGGCGGATGGATACGGTTCTTCAAGCGACACGACATTAGCCAGGCGGTACTCGTCGGGTCTGTCCGCAAGGGTGATATGTACAGCCGACTCCGGGTGATAAAATATATGCCGGACCTGCGGACGATGAGACTTTGGTACGGCAAGATACGCAAAGACAAACGCGACAATTCCATCCTGCTGACCCTGGCGGACGAATTGGCCAACGAAGGGATACATCTCATGTCATCTGTCGAATACTGTCCGGAACACCTTACCGAGCTGGGCTGTCTGACCCGCACGGCCCCGAAAAACAGCGTGCAAGAGGATATCGAGTTTGGCTGGCGAATCGCCCGGGCCAGTGCCGAGCTTGATATAGGCCAGGCCCTGGCGGTGAAAGAGCGGGACATTATCGCGGTGGAAGCTATGGAAGGCACCGACGCGATGATTCGCCGGGCTGGCGAGCTTTGCACGCACGGCGGGTGGACTATGATAAAAGTAGCCAGGCCAGACCAGGACATGAGGCTGGATGTCCCCGCCGTCGGGCCTGACACCATGCGGCTGCTCGCCCAGGCCCATTGTCGCTGCCTGGTGCTCGAAGCTGAGCGGACAATTATCGTGGACAAACCCACCACACTAAAACTGGCAGACAAACTCGGCATCGCCATCGTCGGCAAGTTGACCTAGCACTCTGTCAATTTCTAATTTGTGAACTTTTGTATTCCGGGTACAGCCGTTTCAATTTAATCCGTGCCTCGTCGGTTCGG
>QNCB01000340.1 GCA_003644335.1 Planctomycetota bacterium
CAGGAGACCTCAACAACGATTGCAGAGTCAATTTCGATGACTTCTGCATGATGATGGCATACTGGCTTACGGACTGTCATCAGAATCCTGACGACGCGGCCTGTATTGCGAAATAGGAAGTCTAATAGTGTAGTGGCATTGTTCGAAAACTGGCGTCATGACAGGTGGTGGGCATTATGTGTCCTTTCGGCAGACCTGAAAAAAATCTGGCTTTATCGGGTGGCGTCGGCACTTTGGAGGGTATCGCTATAGTTCCAAGGCATCCACGTTTCGGGGTGTGAGGACAACTCGCTGGCGTGCTTGCACAGTTGGGTCATATAGTCGAAGGGGTTGACCTTATTCAACTCGCAGGTGTGAATCAAACTCATGAACAGGTCTCCGACGCGGGCCCCGTTCTCGGTCTTGTAGAAGTAGGCGTTCTTGCGGTGCAGGATCGCCTTCTTGAGGGCGCGTTCGCAGATGTTATTGTCCAGCGGCGCTCCCGGTTGCCTGAGAAACAGCGTCAGTGCCTCCCAGTGCCTGAGCATGTAGCCGATCGCCTGGCCCAGGCTGCTGTTGGGCTCGACCTTGTGTTGCTCGATCTGCTCGGCCAGCCAGGTCTTCAAGTCGTCCATCTCCGGGCCGCTCTGGTCCTGGTGCCACTTTAGTCGTTCTTCGGGGCACATGCCCCGACTCCTCGCCTCGGCATCATTGTTATAGACGTCCTTGAGAACCTCCAAGACGTGCAGGCACTCCTGGGGAAAGTTCATTGCCACATCGAAAAAACGCCGCCGTCCGTGCGACAGGCAGTTGCCCACGATGGTCTTGAGTTCTTCAGGCATATTGCGGGAGAGGGCATCACACATCTGGATGGGCTTATCAAGCTCGGATGCACGCTGCTTCAGCACGGCAACCAGGTTCTCCCCGGCATGACGCCGGCCGGTGAAGAACAACGCGATCCGATGCTCATCGAGCACTGAGACTATACCGGAGGTGAACACGCCTGTACGCTCTGGTCTCTGGGCCGATTCTGCATCCTTTTGTTCATTATGGCCCTTGGCCAGGCTCAGTATCTTCATGGTCGTATCATCGTTGTGAAGTACCTGGCCCTGGGCCGCCTGGCGAATCATTTCCTCGAATACCGGTTCGATCCTGTCAGCACTGTCCCGAACGATCTGCCACTGGGTCGCAGCCGGCAAGGGGATACCCAGGCTACCCTGGAGCCGTTCGATTCGATTGAACGGAAGCCCGCTTCCGTACTTAAGCAACGCGATCATGCTCGCCGATTCGGCGTCATACTTCTCCGGCCCCACACCCGGCGGTGCCTGGGCAGTGAATATCTGCCCGCACAGGTTGCATCGCAGCTTCTGCAATTCGTACACTGTGGCCCCCAGGGGCGCCTGGCCCCGGATACGCACAAGGCGTCCCGGTTCCACGCTCTGGTAAACCGTGCCCTTTTTGCAATTCGGGCAGGTATCACCGGGCTTGAGGGACTCGTGAGGCACACAGACTTTATCGGCGCCCGTGTACGCTTCGGCGCCGTTGCGGCCATGTCCTTTGGCTTTCTGCTTGGGCTCTGTGTCCTTGCCTTCGGCCGTGTCGTCTGCAGAGTTGCCTTGTTTGTCGGCCTCGCCCAAAACCTTCTTCATCACCTTTTGCGTCTTTTCCGTGGTCGCGCCGAACAGCAATTGCTTGAGCCGCTGGACAGAGACTCGCTTCTTCTCCAATTCCTGCGTCAGAAAGATCAGCGTCTCCATCGCTACGTGAAGCTTGTCGTATTGCTCTTCGCTCAGAGGCTGGGTCTTTGCTCCACTGAGAATGGCCTCCAGTTCGCTTCGGTCTAACTCTATTCGCTCGGGGCCGCCTGAGTCCGCCGATCCGCCCGATCTGCGACGAGCCGGGCCGGATTGTCGCCGACCTTGCTTATAGCCCTGCCTTCGCATTTTTCGCCGGGTGCTCATAGGTATCCTCACAGCAGATTATGGCACAACTGTGACAACGAATAGGTATATTATCGGGCAAAAGCGTCTATCGCCTTCAAATTTTCTAAGAAGTAGTCTGGGCCACCTTTTGCTCATTAAACGCCATCCACCCGACGCCAGGGGCTAACCCCTCGGGCGGTTGCCGGATTACCGCCGGAGAGCAGAACCGCAAGCTGGTGGGCCTCAAATCGCTGGGTGGCCGCTGAACTCTGCGGCCACCATGGGAACCGACCCTTCGATAGCCGCTTCTGGCACAACCAGAAGCCCTGACCATCATAAACCAGGATCTTGATTGCCTTGCGGCTCTTGTTGCGAAAGACGAAAACGCATCCGCTGAACGGATCGCTACAAAGCGCCTCACGGCAAAGCCGGGCCAGCCCATCGATCCCCTTACGAAAATCGGCTGGCTCAACTGCTACCCGAATTCGCATCTGAGGCGTTACCTGGATCATGCCCGGCTGCCCCTGAACACGCCGGCCACAGAGGCCAGCTCCGAAAGCTCGACGCCCTTTATATGCATCCGCAACGTAGAACCACCGCCATCGGACCATTCGATAATGCATTCTGTGGAACCGGGCGTCATAACGCCGGGCAGAAGCTCGATGAAGTCAGGCTTGGCCTTGGCAGGGATCACCTCCTCGGCGGTCATCTGATCGAGGTGCTTCTTGAGTGAGTAGTACTTCAGACCCAATGCCCGGGCGGTCTTGTTCAGACCATGCTCACGGGCCAGGGCTGCGGCCCGACGCCAGAGTTCTTTGGGCAGTCGGGCGCGTTTGCGGTGTCGGCTGCGCCACTGATCGAACTGCCCACGCGCTGCCGACAGGGCAGCAGGAATCTTCGCTGGCTGTCTTTTCCTCATCAGTCGTTCTCCAGAAAATCGGTCTCGCCGGCCCGCCCGACGACCCGTTTCATGAGCCGCCGATCAAGCGGAATTTGCCGGCCACAACTGAAGATACCAGCGAAAGTGAATCATTTCATGCACCCTTGCCGAAAGGACACG
>QNCB01000341.1 GCA_003644335.1 Planctomycetota bacterium
ACTGGTCAGGCTGCTCTTGTCAGACGGCACGAGCGTTGCTGTCGGCGTAGACGAAATTGTCGAGCGAGACATGAAGCTTCCCACCGAAGAGCAGTTGCGAGAAGCCACCGCAAAACACGCCGCCCTCCGCCGAAACGCCATGGCTGTGCCGGGCGTGGAGTTCAACTTCAAAAACGACGATAAACAAAAGAAAACCCAAGCCAAACCATCTGAGGCATCAGCCCAGGCGTCCGGGGAGCAATCCTCCCGCGGACAGCAAAACAACGACTCTGCCAAGCCCGCCAAAAAACGCAGACGCCGAAGACGTCGCAAAAAATAGGGTCTATAGCCCAGCCGCCCTCGGCTGGGGATGTAGACCACAACCACGGCGCCGGGCTGGCTGGAAATAGTGTGCTGACTGGAGATATTGCTGGAGATATTGCTTGACCTCGTCGAAGCCTTGCTCTAGAATTCGCCGTTGGCGAATGTGAATTGGCAGTAATTTTGCGTTTATCGGGGCGTAGCTCAGCTTGGCTAGAGTGTTGCACTGGGGGTGCAAAGGTCGCAGGTTCAAATCCTGTCGCCCCGATTGGCAAAAAGGCTGTGGGTAAAACCATGGTCTTTTTTGTTGCGCAAAGAAAAAAAATATCTGGCACAGCCGCCCTTAACCGTGTTGAACTTGTCATATTTCTGGTCTTTCACGCAAACTTCCCAGCCGAGGGCAGCTGGTACTCTGTCCCGGCAATACTGCCGGGTTCTGACTTGCGGCAATATTGGAGGGCCTGGAGTACCTGTTCGGGTTTTACAACGGTCTTATAGGTGATGGTCTGTTCGTCCAGAACAGACTCGGTTTTCAGATTTCGCTCAGCTACATCCAGGAGTTTACAAAAGGCCCGCGTCCGTCGTAGCGGGCAATCAGCTTCGTCATCAAATAGTCTTTCGACTCGCCAATGAAGTTCTTGCCGCCTCAGACCGACACCGTGGCGATACAATAATAGCATCTTGTCTGCCAGAAGAGGATACTGGTCGTGCCGCCCTCGCAGAAGTCTGTCAGCCCTGGCCTGGCCGGCAGAAAAATTAACGATGGCATGTTCGCTTGTGAGCATATTCTCAACCCAGCACAGTTCGCTTGACGTTCGCGAAGGCGTCGCTGCGTCTGCGATTTCGGGATCGTCGCACGTCCTTCGTGTTTTCACAGACAACTTCGTAGAGCACCGCGCGGGCGGTTCCGCTTTTCCGCAACACCCGCCCGAGCCGCTGGCGTGCCTGCCTGGCGGCCCCCTGACCACCAGGAACAACTGCCACTTTCGCGTCCGGCACATCTATGCCCTCGTCAGGCACACGGTCGGCAACAAGCACCTGAAACGTCCCATCGGCAAAACCATCCAGCGCCGCCAGCCGCTGACGTTTGGGTGTGTGCGAGAGAATCGTCAGTATCCAAAATCGACGGGAGACCGCCATTGCCATCTCGTTCGAGCCTGTAAAAACGATCGTCTTCTGCCCGACGTGCAAGCGAAAGATGTCTTCCAGAACGCGAAGTTTCTCTTGGCAGCGATTTTCAATCACCTCCTTGAGATGATAAGCCTTCATGGCATGTCGCGCCGCGGGGGCCGCACCTGTTTCCCCGCAGAGGCCTTGCCATCTGTAGCGAGGTTGTTCCTCGCGCCGCCGGGCAATGTAGCGTCGTACCACCCGGCTGCACTGGTCGTAGGTGTACTGTTCGCAATCGGACAGCGCGACGGGAATCCACAACATCGTAGTTGGCCAGTGTCTTGCCTCTGGCGGCTGAAAAGGGCATATTGTAGGCAACCAGCCCGATGAGCCAGTCCAGATCCACATGCAGACCATCGCTTCGCTGCGGCGTGGCCGAGAGACCAATTCGCAGCGAAGCGGTCGAGAGAATCGCCGCCTCTCCTCGGCAGGGACCCGGCAGGTGGTGTTCCTCGTCGAAAACAAGCAAGCCGAAACGCTCGCCGATGTCAGCCATGTGAATGTAAGCACTATCGTAGGTGGTTACGCAGACGGGTCTGGGGGCATACTTGTTGTTGCCAATAATGCCTGCGTCGTAGCCCAGGCCTCGAAGAATCCGCCTGTGCCATTGGTACATCAGGTCTCGCACCGGCGCGACGATGAGCGTCGCTGTTGGCGTCTGGACCATTGCCACCAGGGCCACTTCTGTCTTGCCGGTGCCTGTGGGCATAATTACCTGTCCGCGCCAGCCAGTCTCAAAGTACCCTTGTCAAAATAAAGTTCCACCGGCACCATGCTATCCTTATTACCTTTACTGTGAGAGATATTTGCCAATAACAGCGAGAAAGTCCTGGCCGTATTGTGCGAGTTTTCGTTCGCCGACACCGGTGATTTGTCGCATAGCCTGAGAGGTTGTCGGCATATCCCGGGCCATCTCGTGTAGCGTTCGATCTGAAAACACGACAAACGGCGGAATGTTTTGCGCCTTGGCAAGGCCTGTCCTAACGGCCCGCAGCCGCTCGAACAGAGCCAGGTCGTAATCGCCCATCATAGCCCCCCGGGCAAGGGAGCTTTGTTTTGCGGCTGGTTTGGGCGGTTTGCGTTTTTTCTCGAACAGAGTAAACTTCGCCCGACCGAACAGCACATCGCGACCTTTCGATGAAAGTTGCAACGTCGGATAGTCTTGGCCCCTCGGCAGCAGATGCCCCTGGGCAATGAGATTATCCACAACTCGCCGCCAGGAGCGCTTTGTCCTGCCCCTGCCCTCTCCTACGCCATAGGTCTTGAGGCGGTTATGGCCGAGCTGCCGAATTTTCTTTGTATTGGCGCCAAGAACAATATCCACAACATGGTTGCCCCCAAACTGCTGGCCAGTACGCATGATTGCGGACATAATCATCTGGGCTTCGACGGTCGCGTCGGTTCGCTCGACTCCACCGGCGCATATATCACAGGTGCCGCAATTCGCTTTCTCGTATGTCTCGCCAAAATAAGCCAGAATCTGCCGGCG
>QNCB01000342.1 GCA_003644335.1 Planctomycetota bacterium
TAACATTTAGCCACGTCGTAATAGACCTCGACGCGCTGGCCCCCGCGGCAGCTTTGTCGCCCAGCCCGGACAACATCCACCCCCTGGCTGAGCTGGCAGGGCGAGAAGTCCGCCAGGTTCTCATCGGCTCGTGCACCAACAGCAGCTACCAGGATCTCATGCTGGTTGCCTCGGTGCTGAGGGGCAGAACCGTTCATCCGGGGGTCGAGCTTGGCATCGCCCCGGGCAGCAGGCAGGTGCTGACCATGCTGGGTCGCAACGGCGCCCTGGCGGACCTTATCCAGGCTGGCGCTCGGGTTATCGAGTCTGGCTGCGGAGCCTGCATCGGCCAGGGTTTCAGCCCAGCTGATGACACGGTCAGCTTGCGAACGTTCAACCGCAACTTCGCCGGACGCAGCGGTACGGTCGGCGACACGGTCTATCTCGTCTCGCCGGAATCAGCGGTAGCTGCTGCTCTCACGGGCGAGGTAACCGACCCGCGCGACCTGGGCAGCAAGATGGGCCTGGAATATCCGCGGATCGAAATGCCCGAAAAATTTCTCACTGACGACGGCATGATTCAGCCTCCCCTGCCGGAAGAGGAGGCTGGGAAAATCGAGATTATCCGCGGGGCGACCATCGTCAAGCCACCGGCTGGCGAGCCTCTGCCGGACGCTCTTGCCGGCCAGGTCGTCATCAAGGTTGGCGACAAGATAACCACCGACCACATCATGCCCGCAGGCCCGCTGCTGAAGTATCGCTCGAATGTGCCGGAGTACGCGAAGTACGTGTTCAACTGTTTCAACGAGCCGGGCCAGCCCAGCTTTGCCGACCGCGCTTTGGCGTGCAAAGGTCAGGGCCTGGGCGGAATCGTGGTCGCTGGCGACAGCTACGGACAAGGTTCGAGCAGGGAACACGCCGCACTTTGTCCGATGTACCTAGGCGTGCAGGTCGTCATAGCCCGAGCTATCGAACGCATACACCAGGCGAATCTCGTGAACTTCGCAATCCTGCCATTGGTCTTTGCCGACCCGAAAGACTACGACCGAATCGACGCGGATGATAAGCTGGAAATAGCCAACACCGCCACCGCTATCTCCGCCGGCGAGACGGTAACCGTCCGCAACACCTCCAAAAACTTCGACTTCACCTGCGAAGTAAACCTAGCCCCCCGCCAACGAAAAATCCTCGCCGCCGGCGGCCTGCTGAAATATACGAGTAGACAACAGGGATCAGGCAGGTAGGGAATAGGCAAAAGGCGGAAAAAAAGCAGCGGAACACGAATTATGCTTGATATTACCGGGCGACAAATAGTAACGGTTTTTGGCTCGGCGGACCCGCCCGCCGGGAGCGAGCAGTACGAACTTGCCCGGGCGGTGGGACGAGTGTTGGCCTGCCAGGGCTATGGCTTGGCCAATGGCGGGTATGGCGGGACGATGGAAGCGTCCGCTCGCGGGGCGAAGGAGGCCCGGGGCCTGACCGTCGGCGTAACGTGCCGCATGTGGAAGTCCAAGCCAAACGCGTACATCGACCGGGTCGAGCAAACCGACGACCTGCCAGCTCGGCTGGACAAACTGATATCCCTCGGCTGCGGCGGCTATGTCGTCCTGCCCGGCGCGACGGGCACGCTGGTCGAACTGGCGATGGTGTGGGAACTCAAGGCCAAGCGATTCCTCCCCCCAGTGCCCATCGTCTGCCTCGGCGAGTTTTGGAAGCCCCTGCTAAACATCATGGCCACAGCCAGGCCTGGCATCGAGCGGGCTGTCCGCATCGTCGATACCCCCGAAAACCTGCGAGCGATATTCCCCGCTCAGCAGACCTGAAAAAATCAGCCTGGATATCTCGCTTTTTTGTCTTGACCTGCGTGGGGCCAGAGCGGAGGATACTTGCAGGCTGGCAGCGTAAACCGGCCTGGACGCTACGCACGAACACCGCTGGAAGGAGTACAATCATGGCACTGACGAAATCGCAAGTTCTGATGCAATTGGCTGAGGCTAACGGAATAACCAAAACCGCGGCAGCGAATTTCCTCGAGTCGCTGGTCGAGCTGGCTTACAAAGAAGCTGCCAACGGTTTCACCATCCCCGGGCTGGGCAAGCTGGTGGTGGTCGACCGCAAGGCTCGGATGGGCAGAAACCCCGCAACGGGCGAGTCGATCCATATCCCAGCCAAGCGAGTGCTGAAATTCCGCATCGCCAAGGCCGCAAAAGACGCAATCATGGAATAGTACGGATTGTGGCTGATTTGCCGTGCAACAAGTTGCATGACCCACGGCTGGACGATATCGTGGTTGCAAAAATCGCAACCACGGCGCCCGCTGTGCCGTAAAAAATACGGACAGGATATCTATGCTACGAAAAAACCCCGGACAATTGCCCGGGTTTTTTTTGCGATTATATTTGAGCCTGTTGCACAATTACCCAAGATTTTCATAAGTCTTTTATTTATGTGGAACCAATCGACGCAAAATAAGGACTTATGTTAATTGGCTAGAATTATGCAACAGCCTCATTTACAATTTGTAATAGCCTCGGAGGGTGGGTGAACCTTGGCCTTCGTGAACCTCGGACCAAGAACCACCCACCGGCCTGGTGTTGAATTTATTGATTTTCGTCAGCTTGTTCCTCAGCTGATTCTTCCGTTGCGGATTCCGTCTCTGTCGAAGTCCGCTCAGCTGGCTCCTCAGCCTGGACGGTTTCCTCCTGGACATCCTCGGCCTGTTCAGTTTCTTTAGTTTCCTCGACTTCTTCGACTTCCTCGACAAAAACATCGTCCAGGTCGGTCGCGTCGACGCGTCGGCGGAGGATGAAGTAAATCGTCGTCGAGGCACTGACGAAGAATGTTACAGCATAGGCCCCGACCAGCCCAGCCAGGATGCACACCCAGACTGACACGAGGATCGCACAGATGCTGTCCCAGCCTCCCATCGCTGACCAGTTAAACTGGTGCAGGTTCCAGAAGGTAGGCTTAGCCCAGA
>QNCB01000343.1 GCA_003644335.1 Planctomycetota bacterium
AAATTGTCGTTGCTGAACTCCACGCCGCAGCGCTCCAGCCACTCCAGCGTAACGCCTATCCAGGGCTTCTCGCCGGGGTTGTGCACCACCAGCTCGGTCGGAGCCTCCGCCAGGGCCGAGGCGATAAGCATGGCAGAGACATGTTGCGAGTCAGCTCCGTCAAGCTCCGCCGAGCCGCCCCGCAGCCGGCCCCGCACGACCACCGGAGCGTGGCCATCGCCTTTGGTCGAGACCGCCCAGGCACCGAGTTGGCCTATCGCTCCCAACAACGGCTCCATTGGCCTGATGTGTCGCAGCGACTCGTCGCCGGTGAGCACGGTGTGTCCGTCGCAGCAGGCTCCCAAGGCGGTGAAAAATCGCAGGATAATTCCGCTATTGCCGCAGTTGATAACGTCGTCCGGCGTGCGAAGCTCCCCGCCCGTGCCGATGACTTCCCACACCCCGCCAGCCTGTGGCTCGACCGAGGCGCCGAACATTTCCAGAGCTTCCGTGCCGAGCATCCAGTCATTGCTGACAGCTGGGGACGCGATCTTACTGACGCCCCTGGCCAAGCCTGCCATGAGCAAAGCACGAAACGAATGACTTTTATTAGACGGTATCGTCGCCGACCCACGCAAGCCCTGAGACTTCTCCACTATGAGGTTCATAAATGTTCCTTCTCAATAAACCGCAATCACGATGCCAGCGAAAGCCTAATTTTTTTGCTCAAAAAAAACATTATGTGATTGACATTGTAACTTACTGGGTACCATACCTGATTGTAGGATCTGACATGGGTCCAGAACTCACAGTAGAATCCACCGGGCCCGTTCGCGGGCCCTTGTTTTTTTTACCTGACCACTATTCCCTCGGGGTGGTTTCTGCTTGCTCAGCATTGCCTGGCAGGGTGGCTTAGAGATCGTCGTCGTCCAGGAAGGTTGATTTTTTCCTGGCTTTCCTGGGCTTGACTTTCTCCTTGGCTTCGACCCTATCTTTGCCCTTGGCTTCGACTTTATCTTCTGCCTGGTCGGGTGTTGTTGGTTTTTCTTCGGCTGCTTTTGAAGTTGCTTTTGGAGCTGCTGCTTTGGCTTGTTTTTCGCGGAGTTTTTGTTTTTTGTATTGGTCAAGCTCATCCCGCGTTACCATGGTGGTTTTTGCGTATAGCGCGATATTCGCTGCGATATCCATAGCGGCGGGGGGCATGTAGCTTTTCGCGTTGTATGCGGTGTGGCCATCCAGCGTGTCGTGCATGCCAAATCGCAAATAGGCTACGAGTATTCGCCCAGCGGCGTTTCTATATTCCATCACAGGCTCGACCGCTCGCGGGTGCGTCCGAATGAAGGCTCGCGTCCGGGCAAGTTTGCCCAGCTTTGGCCCTCGATAATTGCCGCACTTGCCGGTCATCAATGGCGAGTCCGCTGAGGATAAAGTGTCGCTGACATCCTCGTCGTCGCCGAAGATTTTCTCCAGCATATCGCCAGCTGACCGCTGAAACCCGCTCGCCCCGCCGACCGCGTTTATCATCAGCATCCCGCCGGTGTACAGATAATCCCGCAAGGCTGCCAGCTGAGCGTCAGACAAATCGAAGCTATCCGAGCCTGTCATCCAAAGCAGATTGTACCGCCCCAGCTTCCCAGCCTCCAGAGCCACAGCAGGGGTCACCTTCACCGCCAATTGATTTTGCACGGCAAGCTCCTGGGCCAGGTAGTCCAGAGCGTAAGGCTGAGTGTTCCAGTTGCCGTCGTGTTTCACCCAGCCTATTTTCATGGACTGTCGCACGGGCAGTACCTTGCCGCTTGTTGTGAAAATAGGCCTCATGCGGGTCGAGAGGTCGTTTTGGCCGGTAGCGTAGAGGAAAAAGTTTACGCCCAGAATATAGTCCCGCTGGCCCGCGACTTCCTTCCGACCTTGCCAGGAGCGTGCGACGTCTTTCTCGCTGATAACCGCCAATAGCCTCGTGCCGTCGGAAAGTCCCCACAGGGGAAACTTTTTCGAGCCTTGCTTGAGTTTCTTGTAGACATTGTATAGCGGATGGCTGTCCGGCAGTTTTTTGAGTTCATAATGCCCGCCCGCCTGTGTGCGTTGCTGGGCGTAGAGGGTCTTGAGTTTTTCTTTGACGGACTTGAGAAACCCCTCGCCCTTCCGCACAGCCATGAACAACAACGTCCCGCCACGCAGGGTATACTCCTTCAGCCTGTCCCATTGAACCTTGTCGAGTTTCAGTTCGTCCTGGCCCGCGACAAGCATCATCGGCGCGTCCAGCAGGGTTTGGACATTGCTGTTTATCAGCACTACCTGCCATCGCATCCGCCGTTCAAACTTACGCTGCATATACTCGCTGAACCTTGCAATGTCGCGCGGGTGATAGTCCCACCCCGTGCCGGCGCCATAGTCCAGCTTGTTAAACGTCAACGGTAGCCTGCCCTTAGCCAACATGATAAGCTCGAACGCTCCGCGAACCAAAGGCCCCCAAAACGCGTTTCGGCGATATTGGTTACCCAGGGGTTGAGGCTTGGCCAGCTCCCAGGCCATTACAGCATACCAGTCTACCCCGCCGATAAACTTCTGCCCGCTGGTCATGCCCATTTGCTGGATACAAAAGCCGGTGTAACTGCTGTTGGCGTTGCCTTTGGTTTTTTGCAGGAATTTGTCGGTGAAGTTTTTGTTGAGGTAGGCCCAGGCTTTGTCCATAACCTCTCGTTGTTTGCTCTTGCCGCTGGCGGTGCTCAGGGCGTCTCGGCTGATGTACATGCTGGCCAGGCCCGCAGCGGTCATCCGCAGGTCCGGCGCCATCTTATTGCCCGGCAAGCCCGAAAACGTCCAGCCGCCGTTGGGCTTCTGGCGTTTGATCCAGGTTTTCTCGCCAAGTTTGAACAGCACTTTGGGAATGGGTACGCCCGCGTACATCCTGGCGTCCCACAGCGCAGTCATAGCCAGGTGATTGCAGAAATTGTCGCC
>QNCB01000344.1 GCA_003644335.1 Planctomycetota bacterium
GCCGGGTGCCATGCCTGCGCTGTTTGCAGGCATGTAAACATCGAAATCCTGACCGATAAGAATATAGTGAAAATGTACCAGAACAGAAAAGTCTTTCAAAAAACATGGCACCGGGCATGTAAATATCGAATATGAACAGTGTGTTCGAAAGATTACATGGCTGCAAACAGCGCAGCCATGGCACCGGACGCGGCTAATCTATCAGTTTTTCGAGCATTTCGATTGTTACATTTGTCAGGTCTGGCTCGATGCGATGGGCTAGGCTTAGTGCTGTTGGTGGGAATGTGCTGGTGATAGCCAGGGCTTTCATGCCCGCTGCCCGCACCGCAGCCAGGCCTGTTGGCGAGTCTTCTATCGCAACGCAGCTAGGCCTGTTTATAGCCAGGCCCGTGTGCTGGGCTAGCAGTTCCGCTGCCCGGATATAGCCTTCCGGGTGAGGCTTGCCGTGAGTAAAATCTTCCGCGGTCAACACCACCGGGAAAAACTCCGCTACGCCAAGCCGAGCCAAGCCCGTGTCTATTTCCGCCCGCAACCCACCGCTGCAGACAGCTTGTGGAACTCCCGCTGCTGCTGCTGCGGAGATAAGCTCTGCGACGCCGGGGATAGGCTTGGTCGCCTGGGCGAGATTCTCCTGGAGGTATCGTGTTTTCCTGGCCACTATCTCCTCCACCTGCTGGGGCGAAAAAGCCAAACCAAAATCCTTGCCCATCAACTCCAGAACTTCATAGTCGTCATACCCCAGATATTTTTGACAGTATTCCTCGCGAGTAAACTCCACGCCGAAAGGCTCGAGCACCTGCTCAAAACCCGCGATGTGCACAGGCTCAGAGTCAAATATCACGCCATCAAAATCGAAAATTAAAGCATCCATAATAGAGTTATCAGTTGTCAGTTATCAGTAACAGCAAAAACAGAAAATGACCAATGTCCAAATACCCAATGCTCCACACACGTATTATTCCCGCGAAATGGGAATGACAAAAAAACATCCGTGAAATCGGCGGACTCTTTATTGGACATTGGGCATTTTTTTTCGTCATTGACTCTTTACTGTTTTTCCATCGACCACTTTTCGCAGTGCGGCCAGGAGGGTGTTTATCTGGAACGGTTTTTGCAAGAACCCAGCCAGGCCTTTGCCGGAGAAATGTTTCACCGCCTCAGATTCAGCAAAGCCGCTGCACAGGAATATCGTGGCGTTTGGGTCGATTTGTTGTAGCCCGGCGAATGTTTCCTCGCCACTCATGCCGGGCATGGACATATCCAGCAGCACCGCGACGGTTTGCTCATGATGTTCCCGAAAATACTCCAGAGCAGCCTGGCCTGTCTCAGCGGTGAACACCTCGAAACCCGACCTCTTCAGGATAATCGAAGCTACGTTAAGGAAGGCTTTTTCGTCATCGATCACCAGCACCGTACCTTGGCCTATCCATTGGCCTGCTGGTTCCTCCGCGGGTTGGGCCTGCCCGTTGCTTGGTGGCAGGCTTGGCTCAGCTGGTGGGAGCAGCACTTGAAACGTACTGCCCTTGCCTGGTTTGCTTGTAACGCGGATCGCGCCGCGATGGCCTCGGACTATGCCAAGCACCGCAGCCAGGCCCAGGCCTCTGCCTATGAACTTCGTGGTGAAAAACGGGTCGAAAATTCGCTTGCTCGTCTCAGCGTCCATGCCACTGCCCGTGTCCTGCACCTCGAGCAACACATATCGCCCCGGCGTCAAAGGCTCGTCCATGTGGGCGCCGAGGAGATACTCCCGCGTAACGTCGATAGCACAGGTTCGCACGCGGATGGTACCCTCGCCCGAGCCTATGGATTCGTAGGCGTTGACGATAAGGTTCATCACGACCTGTTCCAGCTGCGAGGCGTCAGCTTCGACAGCGGGCAGGCGCGTCGCGAAGTCATACTCCAAACGCACCTTAGGCGGGATGGACGACTTCATCAGCCTGAGCATCTCAGCGACCAGGTCGTTGAGAACCACCCTATCCATGCCGACATGCCCCTGGCCGGAGTAAGCTCGCATCTGATTGCTCAGCTTCGACGCCCGCACCGCAGCGTCCTTTATCTCCCGCAACAATTCCCCGATAGGGCTATCCGGCGTAACGTCCATCAAGCCCAGGTCGGCATTGCCCGTGATTATCATCAGCAAGTTGTTAAAGTCGTGCGCAATCCCCCCAGCTAATACCCGCAAACTCTCGATTTTCTGCGTCTGCTGAACCCGAGACTCCAGCTCCTGCCGGGCCTGCTCCGCCAACTTGCGCTGGGTGATGTCTATCAGAATACCCTGCATATGGGTTGCCTCGCCAGCTGAGTTGTGCCGTAACCAGGTGTGATCCTCCACCCAGCGAACCTCGCCAGCCTTGGTGCGAATGCGATATTGTTGGCAAAACTCCTGCACGCCGTCCCGTAGATATTGCCTCGTCTCAGCTGCGAGTTGTTCGAGATCGTCCTCGTGCACCAGGTTGGTATACAGAACCCGCTGCGATATAAAATCCTCCGCGGTGTATCCGAATTGGCTGACATTGTCCGAGACAAAATCCACAGGCCAACCTTCCTTGGTAATATCCCAAAGCCAAGCTACCGCTGCGCTGCGATTGACGATGTCCTCCAGCTCATGGGCTTTGCTGGTGGTTTGCTGTAGGTCCTGCTCTACCCGCGTGCGATGGGTTATGTCTTCGGTCAGTTCGATCGCTCCGAGCATCTTGCCGCTGCTGTCGGTTATTGGGCTGGATATAATACGAAAGTTGCGGGTCTCCTCGCCGCCCTTGCCTGGGACGGTTTTGACCGCTTCGTGCACCTTGCCGTCACGATAAGTCTCCACGACGGGACAGTAACTGCACGGGCTTTCCAGGGGCGGGTCGTTGTAAGCTGCGAAACAAATAGGCTTGGTCGAGAAAGGCACATCGGGGAACCATTGGTGCATCTGGCGATTGGTCGAGAGCACC
>QNCB01000345.1 GCA_003644335.1 Planctomycetota bacterium
AAGAAAAGAATGGATTCCCGCTCCCCGATCAGGTTGAGGACAAGCTTCGCGGAAAAGACAAAAACAAAAATTCGTGCCATTCGTATTTTGCTGTTTTTGCTTTTACTGATAACAGATAACTGATGACTAATGACAGTGTCAATGTTTCGCGGTCGATTGTAATTCGCGGGCCTATGTTGGCTGTGGCTGGGGCGTTTGTGGGGGGTATTTTGGCGGGGCGATTCGCGCCGCTGCCGGTGGGGTTTTGGTGGGTTCTTGCTTTGGCGGGGCTTGTCACGGGGGTCGTCTCTTTGTTTCGCAAGCACCTGATATTGCTCACGACAGCAGCTTTGCTCTTGGCGGTGTTTTCGCTCGGGGCTGTACGAATGAGGCTGGCTTACTTCTCCACGCCAAGCGACGCCATCGTAACCTTCACAGGCCCGAGTCAAATTTTAGCGAGAGTCCGAGGCCGAGTTGCAAGCTATCCGTGGATATTGCACAAGGCGGTGGAGTTCGGCTATCAGCCTACCCCGGCAGTACGATTCCTGCTCGAAGCCCAGAGCATACTCACACGCCAAGGTTGGCGAAAGACCAGTGGGCTGGTGCGGGTTACCGTTGACGAGCCATACCAAACGCCCCAGCCTGGCTTGGCTGTCGAGCTTATCGGCAAGATGGGCCGATACCGCCCGCCCAGGAATCCGGGCCAGTTCGACGCCGCCGCAGCTGCCCAGCTAAGCGGTACAATGGTCCACTTCCGCGTGCCATGCGCCCAGGGCCTGGTTCCGCTGGACGCCAAGCCGGGGCGGTGGTGGCAGGCGCTGCAGCAGCGTTGGCGGGCTTTGCTGTACCAAAGGCTGACCGACCCGGGCGACACTCAGAGCGGCCGACTCGTCGCAGCTTTGGTTCTCGGCGAGCGACACCCCGCACTGGCCCAGCTGAACCGCACAATGAAACGCGCCGGCCTGGCCCACTTCATGAGCATCTCCGGCATGCACCTGGGCGTGCTGTTGGGGTTCATTTATTTGCTCTGCCGCGTGATGTGCATTTCGCCCAAAAAGGCTGCGATTATAGTGCTGATTGCCCTGGCGGCATATCTCGTGGTAGCCCAGAGCCGCCCGCCGCTGCTAAGGAGTGCGGTCATGGCCACAGCAGTGTCCGCGGCGGTTATCTCCGGCAGAAAACACTCCTCGCTCAACGCCCTGGCTGTCGCGGCGGTTGGGCTTCTTGCGTTTGACCCGCGAGGGCTTCTCTCGCCGGGGTTTCAGCTGAGCTTTACCATCGTGGTCGGTATTATTCTGCTGCACAAGTCGATGGAGCGTCTGCTGTTTGGCAGTTGGCTGAACAGGCGAGGCCTGATGGTTTTCCGCGACGCCAACAGGGTGCGACATTGGCTGAGATTCTCCGCGGCAAATTGGGGAATCGCCGCGGTCAGCATGTGCGTAACAGCCTACCTGGCTGCGGCTCCGCTGGTAGCATATCACTTCGGCTTGTTCAGCCCATACGCGATAGTCCTCGGACTGGTGGTATTCCCGCTGGTCGTCGCGACGCTCGTACCGGGGTACCTCGCCCTGGCTTTGGCTTGGCCCATGCCGAACCTCTCCGCTGCACTGGCATCGCTCGCCGACGGGCCAGCCTTGCTGATAACAAAACTTATCGACGCAGCTGGGACATTGCCGGTGTTGGCTGTCCAACTTCGGCCAGTAAGCCTGGGCTGGGTGCTGCTGTGCTACGGAACCATCGTGTCAGTTTTGCCAGCCCTCAATAAGGCAGGCCGAGCCAGACGAATAATCGCTGGCCTCGCGGTCGTAGCTTTAATAGCCCTGAGCGTCTGGACGCAATTGCCCGCTGGCGGCAGCGGCGACTCGGCCAGGCTGCACATGTTGGCGGTGGGGGCTGGTCAGTGCGTGGTGCTGCAAACCCCAGCAGGCCAGACGTATATCCTCGATGCCGGCACGCGAAGCGGGTTCGACGTTTACCGCCAAGCGCTCGAGCCTTTCATGCGAGCGATGAAACTGCCCGACCCCGCAGCTGCCTTTGTGTCCCATGCCAACACCGACCACTACAGCGCGCTGCCGGGCATGACAAGGGCGGGCCTACTCCAGCGGGTGTACCTGTGCGACTACTTCGACCAGCCAGGCCGCGGCGGCAACGAAGCTTCGATACGCATGGTGAAACTGCTCAAGCGACACGGAGCAAAGCTCGTCAGACTCCGTGCCGGTGATACGACATCGCTAGGCCCGGACACTCGCGTCGAGACGCTTTGGCCACCGGCGGGCCGGGCGGGACTCTCGGAAAACGATACCTCGCTGGTGCTGCGGATAATCTGCCAAGGCCAAAGCGTCCTGCTGACCGGCGACCTGGCCGAGGAGGGCCAGGCTGAGTTGCTCAAACCCGGCAAGCGCGAGCAGCTCCGCTCTGACATACTCGTCCTGCCGCACCACGGAGCCTGGACGCCAACGCTGCCGGAGTTCGTCGCAGCGGTGAAGCCCGGTATTATTCTCGTCAGCTCCAACCATCAGCCACAAGGCCCGACGACAGCTGGGCCAAAGGTGCGCGAGTTCTACAAAAATCTGTCGCAGCGATACAGATTTTATTCCACCGCCAGAGATGGCTGGGTCGCACTGACATTCGGTAAGACAGGCCTGGACGTACAAACTATGCGCCAACGCCGATAGAAACGCCAAGCCCACGAAAAAAACTCACGGCGGCCGGTGGCATCCCGATACATCGGCACCCATGCTACACATGGGCAACTCTTTTATTTCTTGCATCTGCCTCATCGGCACGGCGCATCTACCCATCCTTATTCATGGGACAGAGTACTAGAGCATTTTAAGAATGGCATGTCATATATCCGCAGGACTCGAACCAACCTTTGGCATCTTGGGCTGTGATCGTTTTCAGGGCACTGGCGATGGCGGCTAACAGAGCCTCGAAGGTGCGGGCC
>QNCB01000346.1 GCA_003644335.1 Planctomycetota bacterium
CAGGCTCATCGGCGACCTGCACATCGACGAATGTCGCGAACATCTCTGGCGGATAATAGACCTCGCCGAGCAGGACTGCACCCAAAAATTCCCCGCCAGCCAGTCGCGCCTGCGAACGAGCCGATGGTTCGCCGACGAGCGGGCCAGGCTGGAGCGGCTATTGGAACAAAGCGACACCCCCCTGCTGATTGACCTGTACCGCCGTTGGCTTGGCGAGTATCTGCCAGGCCAGGCCATCGGACTTGGGCTGACCAGCAGCCTGTTCTCGTTGACCGGCCCTGGCGAGCGGTTCTCGTTGCTGGAGATTTTTTTGCGAGACTACGACGCCGCCGCCGCTTTGTACAACCAGGCCATCGACGAAACCGGCGCAGGCTTGCACCGCTTGCGCATCAGCCGGGGCGAGCTGCCGTTCTTCGCCACGATGCGACACGCGGGCAGGTTCGTCCGGGCCCAGGTCAGCCTGGTTGGCAACGATTTGATAATCGCAGACCGCCAGTTCCCGCTGGGGACAGGCCGGTCGTTGCCGATTGCCAAACTCCAAGCTGCGGGCATCGAAGCTCTCGCGGGCAAGGCGATGATCCTGGCCCTGCAGGTGCGGACCGGCCAAGCGGGCGGCGAATTGGCATTGCCTCACAACGGCTCAGCCTACATGCCCGCCAGCTTCGCCCTGCAAAAACTGCTGCGGAGCAACAATCTTCTGCCGCCGGGCCAGGCTGAGCCCAAGCCTGTAGTCCGCGTACGGTTCAGACTGCTGGACCGCATGAAGTCGCTGCCCGACGAGGCTGTCATCCACCTGCCCGAGCATCTAGCCAGGGCGATCGGCCAGGCTGAACTCCCCGCGCGTGAATTGGCGGAGGGCTACTCCACCCTGAAAGCCGCTGCCCAGACCAGGCTGAGAGTTTTTCAGCGTGACAGCTCCGCTCGCGAGCGTTGGCTGGGGGAAGCCTTTTCGCAAAAAACCCGCACCGCCGCCGAGCTGGACGCTCGCAAGCGCGACCTCGCCCGGGCCAATTCCAAAGACCCGCAGCTACGAGAAATATCCAGCCAGCTCCGCGAGATACGAACCAACCTGCACATGTCGCTATTGCGGCAGGTGGTGGACGACTGGCAGATTAGCCAAGTCGATTTCTGGGACTCGCGTGGAGCACTGCTGCCATGGTGCGTCGCACTTGGCGGACAGGAGTTTTACGACAGCGTCATCAACCGGGCTGAGATAACCCCTGAGCAGCGATAAACGCCTCCGGGGCGGAGGGGCAGGGCCGCAAGGCCCACCACGACAAACCCCTCGGCCCCTTCCACACGCACAGACCATCTCAGCCTCGAAACAGCTACTTCTTTACTTCGATACGCTTGGCTCGAGCCTGTTCCGCCTTGGGCATGGTTACCGTCAAAACCCCGTCGCGACAGGTAGCCTCGACTTTGTCCTCCTCAATGTTGGATGGGAGTTGAATGTCGCGGCGGAAAGTTCCGTACCTTCGCTCGGAGTGATAGTAGCCTTCGCCCTTGTCCTCGGTTTTTTCCTTCTTCTCGCCGGCAATGGTGAGTATGCCGTTCTGCACCGAGACATCGATATCTTCGCTCTTGACGCCCGGAAACTCGACATTGACGACAATCTTGTCATCTTGCTCAACCATATCCAGTGTAGGCCACCATCCGGCATACTGTTGTGCGGCCAGACCAGGGCGAGCCCAGTCCCCGAAGAACCCGCGAAAGAGATCATCCATCTCGTCTCGAAGTCGGGCCAGAGGACGTGCGTCATCACTTCTTCGTCTTATCAGGTTCATAGCGAACCTCCTTCCTGTGTACTGCGGCCAACTCCCGCTTTTCGCCGCGGACCACGCGTCAGCGGCTATCAGCAGGCCGATAATCGCTCTCAAAATATTCCGTGCAACCCGCGTGCCAGACAGTATCGGATGACACGGGAAACAATATCCGCCAGGCGAGCGGAATTATCTTCGTAACTTATTTGATTGCAATAAGTTTCAGAGGTACATATCGACGCAGCGTCTCTCTTGCCCCGACAGAACTTCAGGTATCTGCGCCCCGGATGCAATTTTGACAGCACCCTTAGCGGACAAGCTGCCAGAATGGCAAGAATGATGGGGTTGTGGTGTTGAGACTAACGCGATTCCAGGTCTGTGGAGTAGAGAGCTTCGGTCAGTTTCCATTGGCCTGCGTTGGCGTAGATCAGGATGTTTATCACGATTCGGCGGGCGTCGATTGGCTTGTAGCCGTGGATTTTTTCCAGCCCGCCTGCTGCACCCGCTGCGGGCCCGGCCAGGGCGAATCGGCTGAGCACCACCGCCACCCTGCCAGAGCGATAGACGACCCATAATCTGGGCCTGCCCGTCGACGCCCCCAGCATAGCAGCCAGGTCGGCGTTGTATCCTACGCTTGTAATGTCGTTGCCCAGGCCCTGTGCAAATTGGCCTGTCATCAGCGGGCTGTCCGGGCCGAGCCTACCGAGGGCGTCGGAGCCAAACTTTTTCCCCAGCCAGGCCTTGGCAGCCTGGAAGTTGGCCCAGTCGCCCGAGGCTGAGTCTATCATCACCACCCCGCCGCGGCTAATGTACTCGTCCAACGCGTCGCCACTCAAGGCCCGTGCGACGTCCCCAGGCTTCCTGGTCGTCAGCCAAACCAGCGACACGTCCGGCGGAATGGCTTTGTTTTTTGCGGGATAAACAATGCTCCGATACCCTGCGCCAATGCTCACGCCCCCAGCCAAGGCGTCGGAAAGTTTCTCACAAGCCCGCGCGAAATTATCAGCCACGCCCCCGCCCTGGCCAACCAACCGACCTATGACCAGGAACCTGTCGGGCTTGAACTTGCCCGGTGAAAATATCACAGGCCCGTCGGGTACACTCGCATTATCTTGCCCCCCTGCCCCGGCCTGGCTTGGCTTGGCAGCAGACGAAACTGGCCCG
>QNCB01000347.1 GCA_003644335.1 Planctomycetota bacterium
AGGCTGGATTTAGACCGCGACCGCATGCTTGAATTGTCGCTCGTTCGTTTGGTAGAAATCGTCGGCGAAGCTGCAAGCAAGATAACCCCGGAGTATCAGCAAAAATATCCGTTAATTCCATGGCAACAGGCCCGGCTAATGCGAAATCGGCTGATTCATGGATACGACACCGTGGACTTGGATGTTCTGTGGGATACGATTGAGATAGATTTTCCTCCGTTGATTAAAGAATTGGAAACGATCGTCGGTTGCCCATAAACGAAAACTCACACGGCTGCTAACCATGAAGGGTACGCGGAGCGGTATGGAACAGGATAGGCCTGTAATTGGAATTACGATGGGCGACCCCGGCGGGGTGGGGGCGGAGATTATTGTGCGCGCCCTAGGCTGTGCCAAATTGCGAAGCCGGGCTAAGTTCGTGATTTTCGGGTTCAGCGATCAGCTGGAATACACCGCAAGCCGACTTGAGATACCGCTGATAGTCTACCGCGACCACCACGAGGACATCCGCCGATATATCCACGACCTGGTCGTGCTGGACTACGACGAAATCAACATGCCCCCCACCATGCCGCGCGGGCCTAGCAGAGTCGGCGGCAAGGCGTCCATGGCGTTTTGTCTCGACGCGATATCCGCTGCCCAGGCCGGGCTGATAGACGCTATCGTAACGGCGCCGATATCCAAAACCAGTTGGCACGAAGCAGGTCATGGCAAGTACCCGGGCCATACTGAACTGCTGGGAGAGAAGTGCAAGGCCCGACACATAGCGATGATGTTCGTCGCGCCGAAACTGAAAGTCGCCCTGGCGACCATCCATGACCCCATCAGCTCCATCCGCGACAAGTTCACGATAGGCCGCGTCTTCAACCCCATTGAGCTGTCGCACCAGGCCTTGCGAGATTGGTTTGGCATAGACAAACCTCGCATCGGCGTGTGTGGCCTGAACCCCCACGCCGGAGAGAACGGCAATATCGGCGACGAGGAAAATCGCATTATCGCCCCAGCGATAATTATGGCTGGGGAGTCCGGCATCGACGTCCGAGGCCCGTACCCAGCCGACACTATCTACAACAAAGCCCTGGCCGGCGAGTTCGATATCGTCATCGCGATGTATCACGACCAGGGGCTGATACCGATAAAACTGCTGGGCTGGGAAGACGCGGTCAACGTTACGCTGGGCTTGCCGATTATCCGCACCAGCCCGGACCACGGCACAGCTTTCGATATCGCGGGAAAGTTCCAAGCCAACCCCGCAAGCATGGCCGCAGCGATAAACCTCGCAATAGACCTGGCCGATAAAACCCGCTCGCAACCTGGCCATGGAACTCCTTGATACTCCAACTGGTTTGTGCCATAGTCGATCGCGAGGCTGAAATGAAAAAACGAGAATACCGCGTCATTATCGAGCAAGATCCGGACGGTTACTATGTAGCTACGGTTCCGGAGCTGGGTGGGTGTCATACCCAGGCAAAATTGCTGGACGCGCTCATGAAGCGGGTTCGCGAAGCTATCGAACTTTGCCTCGAAGTCGAAAAATCCACCCCCACGCATTTCGTGGGAATGTAAACGATTACGGTGTAACAATGCCAAGGCTCCCGCGACTCTGCGGTAAAGAGCTTATCAAAGCTCTCCGCGTAGCGGATTTGAAGTGGTACGAATCAAGGGAAGCTATCACTTCCTTCGCCATCCGGATGGCCGGGGCATGGTCGTTCCGCTGCACGCGGGCGAGACAGTCGGGCTGGGCCTACTCAGCGAGATTCTCCGAGACACGGAACTCGAGGTCGAGGATATAAAGTAATTGCATTTTTACCTTATGGCGAGCGGTGAATTTTTTCCCCGCCTGCCTTTGCCCAGCCTACCTTGGGTGCTACAATTAAATAAGGCCTTTATGTCGTGCCAAGCCCGACGTCGAACAAAAGGAGTCCGTATGCTCAAGCTAAAACCTGTACCGAACGTGTCTCGAAATTTTTTAGGGTTTACGCTGATTGAAATTATGATCGTGATGGTGCTGCTGGCGATCCTGGCTGCGATAATCATCCCCCAAGCGAGCGACACTCGCCAGGACGCCGTCATCGCTGCTGCCAGGATGGCTGCCTACGACATGCAGTTCGCCCAGAGCGAAGCCCAGAAACTCGACGCGCGGGTAACGGTCAGCTTTGACACCGCCACGGAACGGTACACCATCGCTGGACCCAGCGGGCTGTTGACCAACCCAGCTACCCACGCCCCCTGCGACATCGACCCGCGAACAGCCACCGGCGAGCCTAGCCTGGATATTACCTCCGCTGAGTTCGGCGGGGGCAACCCCAGCGTAACTTTCTCGCCAGACGGCGAGCCGCTGCAGGGCGGCACGGAAGTACCCATAGCCAACGGCAGCAGCGTGGTCTTCACCTGCGGCAACTTTTCCCGAACCCTCACCATCACGCCAACACTGGGAAAAATCAGCGTAACGAGCAATTAGCAAAAGCTACACAAAAATTCACCATGAAGTACATGAAGAGCCCGGTGCCGTGGTTGCGGTGTTTGCAACCACGTTGGATGATATCGTGGTTGCAAACACCGCAACCACGGCACCCAGACTTTTGTTTTTACTGATAACTGACAACTGATAACTGACAACTGTTTTACTTCTTGGCGGTGAAGTATTCTTGTAGTGGGCGGACGGTCCAGTCGCTTGCGTCGCTTGTTGGGCTTCTTAGTTCGCCGATGGCTCGCACAGCTGCCTTTGCAGCGGTGATGGTGGTTATCAGCGGGAGTTGGTGCAGCGTAGCCATGGCGCGGATTTTGCCTTCGTCGGTGGCTGGGCCTCGCCTGGTGGGAGTGTTTATCAGCATTGCGACCTGGTTGTTGGTTATCATGTCAGCTATGTTAGGCCTGCCCTCGGAGAGTTTCGGAATGCGACGCACCGCTACGCCCGC
>QNCB01000348.1 GCA_003644335.1 Planctomycetota bacterium
CGGCGTTGGTCTCCCAATCGAAATCGTCCAACCCTAGCTTTTCTTCAGACGGCTTGCGCCCACGAATGGCGCTCTGTACCTGCTCGACCCGCTGCTCTCGCATGGTCTCGTCCACTTTTGGACTGTTGTAGCCACCATCCGTGTGCATCTGCTCCACGTTTGTGCGCTCTTTGAGACCTGGTAACGCCTCATCCAGCATAGCAGCGTCGTCGGTGTTGTTCGGCTCTGTTTGCACCTTGACAATCAACTGCAAGTCGTTATCGGGATTGCAGGTTTCAGTCACATTGGACACATAGCCACGGTGCTTTTCCCCTCGCTTCTGACGGTAAGTGGCTTCCCAGTCGTCCGGAGATTGCATACTGCTGGCACTCAACTCCTGGCCCTCTTTGGGGCGCAGCATAGACTCATCGACGCTGAAATGTTCCTGGAACACGCGCCGCAGTACCCGATAGGTGGACTCATCACTGTAGCGGGGAGATAATTCTCCTACCAAGCGATGCATCAATTCGCCAATGCCTCGAAGATGTTCGGCTATGTCTTCTCCCTTGAGGTGGTAGATGTATTGCCCAGAACTCCCTTTCAGATAGGGTTCGAACTCTTTCGCGTAACGCTGTCGGTCTGTCTCGTCCAGCATACGATGTACGCGTTGTAGCACTTCGACCAACAACTGTACGCGGGTCGTCTCACGCATGTTGCTGGCAATCATCGTGCTATCCATACGCAGTTTGTCCGTCTTCAATTTGAACGCGACGACCTGTTCGTCGGTTATTTGCTCGAAGGTCTGCTCGAATAGATTCTCACCCGTCTCCTGCATATGTTTTGTGACTCGCTTACGGAAGTTGTACATCGTACGTAGTTCAAAATGTCCCTTACTCAAGTCACGGCAGCCTAAAGCGTAGCGCACTTGCACGTCGTAGCAGAAATGATCGTACATCTCTGCGTCACTCCAGCCAAAGCCCGATTTAAGTGTTTCTAATCCTACCAAGACGTTGACTGGAATGTTAGGACGAGAAGGCTCGTCGGAATAGAGTACAGCGAAAGGCTTTTCGTCCATCCGCACAAAGTATTCGCTGTAAAAGTCATCTGCCCAGGATTCTTCCAATCGTTTCTGTAGATTTTCTGGGAGAGAATTGATGCTGCCGAACATGGATATCTGGAAATGATGATTGTTTGGCACAAACATTTGGAACTCCTTGAACTGTCATGGAAGTTTGCACCATTGTATCATATTCGCATCTGGACTCTGGCAGATTTCGGGTTTGAACAAGCACAAATCGCTATGATACAAAGGAAATCGGCCCCTACGGGGCACCAGGCTGGCAAAGCGAAACCAGGCACAAGACATACCGTCTTGGCCTTCGACAAGCCCACGTTCGCTCGATGGAGTGGTGCCGTATCAGCCGAATACAGGCGCCGCGATGAAACGCTGCAGTACTGGCTCGATGCTTCCCATCCGGATCGCCTCCTGGCAGGCGCTGGTGAGCACCTCTTGCGCGTGTTCGGCTCGCTGTTGATGGATGACATCGGCCAGGGAGCGCAACGGTTGCCCCCTTTCCCGCGCCTCGTGAAGCCGCCATTGCAGGAAGGTCAACACCAGATGGAGCACAGCGTACCACTTCTCGATCGCTTCGTAGGCTTGCACTCTGAAGTCCCCCAGGCCCAACGGTTGTTTGAGGTACCAGTAGTCGACTTCGAGGGGCCAACGGTTGCCATACCAGATCAGTACCGTCTGTGCTGTCAGAGTCAGGTCCGTGCACAGGAAGTACTTCGGGTGTTTGTCCCGATTGTGCCGTCTGGATATCAGTACGCAGACATCGAAGGGAACACCGCTCAGATGCCCCTGCACCGAGCGCACCAGGTAGGTGCGGGTGGCGCCGTCTGCAGCGGGAACCCGGATACGGGTGTACCGCTTGTGCCTCAGCCGTTGATCCCATTGAGCGACTCGGATATCGTTCAACGTCCGATTGCGCTTGAGGGCGCAGATGACGTGCCAGCCTTGCCGTCGAATGAACTTGATCAACTTGCCCGACCCATACCAGCGGTCGAACAAGACGTAGACCGTATACCCTTCTGGAAGAAGAGCGTAGAGTTCTTCCAGCATCTCTCGTGCCAGGTGGTACTTGCTCTTGAAACGCAGACGCTTCCCTTTGGGTCGTCTACGGTTGAGCCGTCGCACCGTCTTCTCTCGCAGGTAGAGCCGCCAGGCGAAGGTATAACTGTAGGCCCCAATTTGGATACGCAACGTGACGTGCACAGCCCCTTTACAGTAGGCCGTCTGCCCCTTCCCCGACGCCGAGTGGTCGAAGATCCAGTCTACGGCTTCCAGAGCGTGGGTATCCTTGTCCTTGCGTGTGGCGGAGTCGTCGATACTGGCCCAGATGATGGGTTCAGCGCCTTCCTCCTCCGCTCGCCGCAGCATGTCGGCGATAGCGAAAGGCCCCAGCGCCTGGTAAATATCTTCCGCTTCCCAAGGGCTGACGCGGAAGAAATCGGCCACAGCGCTGGCGTCCGGTGCCTCCACCCACTGTCGATACAGGTTAGCAAGGGTTTTTCGTCCCTCGCAGACGATGATCGCATCGGCTGTGCGGAGCAAGTGCCTGCGCTGTGGTTTGGAAAGGTTCAGGTGCAGCAGTGTGACAAACGTGACAAGAAACGCCGATGGGTGTACAATTCGCTTCAACATGGGGCTGCCTCCTGGTTTGGAACAGGGCTTGGCTTTTCGCCAAGCCTACCAGAGGTGGCCCCATCTTGCAAGTCAGCCTAAATTTGCCAGAGTCCAGAATTCTGTAAATCCTGTCGAAAATTCTTGTTCAGTGTACAAGAATTTCACTGATATTCTCTACCGGACACTTTTGCCAAGTTTCTGCTACACAGAGATTCACGGAGGATTCACAGAGACGCCTGTCGGCAGACAG
>QNCB01000349.1 GCA_003644335.1 Planctomycetota bacterium
CAGCTGTCATTGTCTCAGCTTCGAGTCGCTTGACCAGAATCTTCTCGCCAAGAGGCCTGATTTTCGGTGCCTTTGTTGCGGTTTTACCTTTTGCCATTTTTGTTGCTCCTTAAAAGAGTTATCAGTTATCAGTTATCAGTTATCAGTAAAAACAAAAAAAAACCGTGTCCGTTCGTGTCCATCCGTGGTTCTGTTTTTTTTGCTGTTTTTATTTTTTCAACAATTCGTTTTCGCGTTCTTTCGCGTGTTTCGTAGTTTGTTGTTTTTGCTGTTTTTGCTTTTACTGATAACTGACAACAGACAACTTTTTCTAAAATTCTGTTTGTCGTAGTGCTCTGCTTAGTTTGTCCATCATGCCGTGGATTTGTCGGAGCAGTTCTTCCAGTTCCAATGGCTTGACCACCACGCTGAACGCCGCCAGGGCCAGGGCGTGTTCAAGCCAACGCCTGTCGGTGTGCGTCGTTACGACCACCACGGGCAAGCCCTGGTCGACCCGCCGCAACATTCGCAGCAGTTTCAGGACATCAACGTCCCATGGGCTGTCGTCGTCAAGCACAGCCGCGTCAGCCTGGCCCGACTGAACGACGTCAAGCAGCTCCTGGTCGCTGCCTACCTGCCTGGCTCGCAAATAGCGAGGCCCGACGATCCGACCCAGCGCGGGCAGCCAACTCTCAGCCTCGCCGGTAACGACCAGGTCCAAGGGCTTGTCCTGAGGATGTGCTAACCAAACCATTGCGACAGCTCCACAAACAGCCAATCGTCTCGCCAAGAGCTAATACGCCGCTGGGGAGACTTCATCCGCCTCTTTCTATGCAACACCAATGCCACGCACCCCAACACGCTATCCGAAAAAGAGTTACGCAAAAACACCCCGCGCCACCTACCCCGAAAAACCTGTCGGCCCTGTCGCACAACACCCCCCAAACTGCTTTTCTGACAGCTTGCCAACAAAAAACCGCAAGCTATGCGACAAACCGCATGACCAACAACCCAACTCGAAATCGCGATCGGTATCGGTATCGCAATCGATTTCGATACCGAATAGTCCCGGGTCGGGTGGCATGGCTACACCGCGGGTCTGCGGGGTAGCCATGGTTGGACGGAAAATGACGAATAACGAAGCCCGAATGCCGAATCAATAACGAATTTAGAATGACGAAGAAGAAAAAGAACAAACTGGATTCCCGCCTGCGCGGGAATGACAAAAAAAACCCAAAAAACATGTAACCGTTCACGGCCTTTCAATAAATTTTGAAGAGTTATGACAGAATGAAAGTGTATGTTGGCCTTTCAGGCTGAAAAAAAATAGCGTGAACGGTTACTGCAATTCGTCACGTGGTTGCAAACACCGCAACCATGGCACCCGATACCGATGCCGATTTCGATTGCGATAGTTACCGGAGCGTTACCTGTCCGGCAGCGAAATTTTTGTCTAACACCGCGTCGTCTTATTCGCTACACTGGCTCGCTCTTCTGGAACGGGACAGAACCACTAACCAACAATCACTAACCAACAACCAGCTACCGAAAGGAACAAACGATGGAAAACGTAAAAGTTCGCCGGGCACTTATCAGCGTGTTTGACAAAACGGGCATCGAAGATTTCGCCAGGTCGCTGGTAGACCTCGGCGTGGAGATAATATCCTCCGGCGGCACTGCCCGGGCTATCGAAGCAGCTGGCATCGTGGTGCGAGACGTCAAAGACTGGACGGGCTTTCCGGAAATGCTAGGCCATCGCGTCGTAACGCTGCACCCAAAAGTGCATGGCTCGATATTGGCCCTGCGCGACGACCCCGCCCACCAGGCTGACATCGAAAAATACGACCTCGAGCTGGTCGACCTCGTGTGCGTCTCGCTGTATCCGTTCACCCAAGCCATCGCCAAGCCAGGCTGCACCCCAGCTGAAGCGGTGGAGATGATAGACATCGGCGGGCCTACGATGGTCCGAGCTGCAGCAAAGAACCACCGCTACGTTACCGTCGTAACAGACACGAACCAATACGACGAGCTGCTAAACGAACTCCGAGCCAACGACTGCCAAAGCACCTTCGAGCTGCGACGCAAGTTCGCCGCCCAGGCATTCTCGCTGACCTGCGCGTACGACACCGCCATCAGCACATACCTGGCCGAGCAAACGGAAGAAAAGTTCCCCAGCCGAATGAGCTTCAGCTACTCCAAATCCTGCGAGCTTCGCTACGGCGAGAACCCGCATCAGGACGGCGCGTTTTATACCGCTGCCGATGTGGAAGACGAACCTTGCATAGGCCGAGCCAAGCTGATCAGCGGCAAGAGCATTTCGTATAACAATTACTTCGACGCAAACGGCGCGCTCGAGCTGATAAAAGAGTTTCCAGACCCAGCCGTGGCTATCATCAAACACGCCAACCCGGCAGGCTGCGCTGTCGACAGCGACCTCGTCGAAGCGTATCGCAAAGCTTACTACGGCGACGTAAACGCAGCGATGGGCGGCATCGTGGCTGTCAACAGGCCCGTAACTTGCGAGCTGGCCACCGCCATCACCGAGACATATCAGCGGTGGGGCAAAGCCGCTGGGGCTGGGGGATTCTTCGCCGAGATAATCCTGGCTCCGAGTTTTGAACCCGGCGCGGTTGAGATTATCCAGGCCCGGAAAGGCTGGGGCCAGGATGTCCGCCTGCTGGAAGTAGGCCCGTTTTGTAGCTCAGACGCCTCGGCTGAGACGCCCAGAAACACGGAAAAATTCACCAAGTTCGTAGTCGGCGGCCTGCTGGTGCAAGACCGCGACCTGCTGGGCCTGAACACCGAGAACTGGAAGGTCGTAACCAAACGCCAGCCCGACGCGCGGGAGATGGCAGACCTGAAATTCGCCTGGCTGGTTTGCAAGCACGTAAAATCCAACGCCATCGTCCTGGCCAGGGACAACGC
>QNCB01000350.1 GCA_003644335.1 Planctomycetota bacterium
CGGCAGTGGATTCACACGTTTTGATATTGTGCCCATCATCTTGAAAATCGTACTGGATGGCGACCTTGATCCCGGCGATGCGATGCAGCACAAACCGTCTGGCAAGATACTTCGCCTGCGTGGATTCCTTGAAAGCCTTGAATACGTAATCGCCTCCCCCGTTGCCGTATGTTCCATCGCGGTAGTAGGTGTGATACCCATCTTCGGTTACATAAATATCTGTATGTTTCATACCGACCGCCTTCATCTTTTCCTTCAGACGCCGGATGACAGAAAGGTAGGTGTGGTCATCGTCCGCTAAAGTAATACCATCGCGCTCATGAATCTTTTTTCCGCCCCATGGCATGACTTCCGGCGGCATATAGTACGAGTATGGATGTATCGTAATACCATCAAGAATATCAACCGCATTGCGGTCTTTAAGAATATCCAGCATCGGATATGTCGCACAGTCGCCGCCGGAACACCCGCCGATAATAGCCACATCGGGATCGACACTGCGAATGGCTTTGACGGCTACCTCAAGAGTGTCCGCATAGCGATGAAGCCAAACCGTATCCTTGCCTTCCTTGGCATTCCAGCTACCGCTGAAGGCCTGAGCAAAACCAAGATTACAAGGCTCGTTCCATATCTCCCAGGCTTTTACTTTTCCTTTAAGTTCCTTGGCCATGAAGGCACAGTACCTTGCGTAGCCTTTTTTGAATTCCTCGAAGTTTTCCTTCATCGGGTAGAACTTGTTGGGATACCCGATAATCATTATAACATTGAGTCCTCTTGCCACGGCTTCATTGATGCCGTTCTCCACATTCGCAGGGACTTTGAGTACGCCCTTTTCTCTTTCGACAACACTCCAGTAAGCGAGATCCCTTATCCATTTCAAACCGGCCTGTTCGACCAGCGGCATAACCTTTTTGTAGTTGGTTCCTTCTCCGCACTTGGTCTGCGTGCCGAAAATCGATCCGCTGATCTCTTTCGATGTTTTCAGTTTAATTGCGTCTTCCGCCTGCCCGCCACACTGCGAAGCTGCGGGCTGGGCCGTCGCAGCTGATGCTGTCAATACTACTGCCAATAACATTGTCGCTGTAACTTTACCTGTTCTCATAATACTGCCATTTCCGTGTTGGTTGCCTTCCTGTTAAACATATCTTTCTACATGGATGGACAGGATAATTAAACCCTGCCTACCATGCCAATCCATGTTTACTTTTGCCGTAGCTATTATTTCTTCGGCATCATTTTGATGATCACCGGGTAATCCGGGATGATGACATCTTTGAAGACGGTCTTGCCGTCTTTGACCGAAGCATTCACCTTGAAGCTTTTGCCGGTCATAATATCAATACCGCTAAAGCCGGTGTAATCCACCGTGTCCAACGTAACATCGGAGATCAAGTCCTGACGGTCGGTCACGCGGATGGCATGCCAGAGAACGAGCATCACTTCGCCGGTCTCTTTGTTTTTGAAGAGATATTTTTCCGCACGGTTTAGAGAATCTATTTTTTCGCCATCCCAGATGAGATAAGGTTCAACGAATATCCACTTACTGGGAGCGAAACGGTCCTGAGACAGCGTTACCGACCAGGCAGGAGTAAAGACTTCGGCTGTGTTATCCAGTAACGAGCAGATCCGCTGCATAGCGAAGAAAGACGGCTTGGGAGCGAAATTATGCGAAGCATCTTTCACTAAACCAGCGGTCTGTTCGCAGATCTTGATGTCATGCCCGTCGTCCTGGAAATCATATTGGATGGCAACCTTGATCCCGGCGATGCGATGCAGCACAAACCGTCTGGCAAGATACTTCGCCTGCGTGGATTCCTTGAAAGCCTTGAATACGTAATCGCCACCCCCGTTGCCATGTTTTCCATCACGATAATACGTGTGATAGCCATCCTCTGTTACATAAATATCCGTATTTTTCATACCGACAGATTTCATCTTTTCTTTCAGACGCCGCACAAATGAAAGGTAGGTGTGGTCATCGTCCGCTATAGAGATGCCGTCTCTCTCCTCCATAGCCTTCCCGCCGTATGGCAGAATCTCCGGCGGCATATAGTACGAGTAAGGGTGTATGGTAATCCCGTCAAGCAGATGCAGGAGCTTGCGGTCTTTGAGCATATCCAGCATGTGGTAGGTGGCAGTAGGCGAAGCGTTAGCACCTCCGATGATTATAACATCAGGATCGACACTGCGGATGGCCTTGGCGGCGACCTCGGTAATATCAACCAGGCGTTGCAGCCAGACCGTATCCTTGCCTTCTTTGGCATTCCAGCTGCCGCCGAACGCCCGTCGAATGTCAAAATTGGTCGGCTCGTTCCACATCTCCCAAACCTTCACCCTCCCCTTGAAAGTTTCAGCCATAAAGGTGCAGTATCTTGCATAGGCCTCTTTGAATTTCTCAAAATCTTTGAAGGAGTAGTGTTTCGGCGGAGCATTACCAATAAGCATAACAACATCAATGCCTCTTGCCTGCGCATCGTTGACCCAGTCATTTGCATACTGGGGAAACTTAAATACGCCTTTTTCCCGCTCGAGTCTGTGCCAGAAAGCACCATCATCGCGAATCCACTTAAAACCGGCCTTTTCAATCAGCGGCATCACTTTTTTGTAATCCCACCATTGCCCGAAATGAGTCTGTGTGCCGAAAATCGACCCGGAAATTTCCTTGGAAGTTTTCAGTTTGATTGCGTCTGCCGCCATCGCCGCTGAAGCTGTCAATACGACTGCCAATAACATTGTCGCTATAACTTTACTCATTTTCATAATACTGCCCTTTCCGTGTTGGTTGCTTTCCATTGTAATTACCGTAGCCTCTCGTTACTTATAGTTCCAGAGGGGGTCGCTCCAGGCGTCCAGGCTTATCGGATAGTCAATCCTGCCAACATGGCCATCGACATAAAC
>QNCB01000351.1 GCA_003644335.1 Planctomycetota bacterium
CCGAAGCTCAGGGGCAGGCCCAGGCTTTGGCCCTCGCCGGTTACGATATCCGCTCCCATCTGCCCTGGCGTTTTCAGCAAGCCTAGCGAGATTGGATAGACTGACGCGATCAGCAGCGAGCCGTGCTCGTGGGCAAGGTCAGCCAGGCCAGTCAGGTCGTTCACGCAGCCAAAGAAGTTCGGGTTCTGCACGACGACCGCAGCGGTTTTGGCACTGGCTTGGAGCTGCTCGCGGATATGCTCGCCGTCGGGCAAGCCATTGTCGGACTTGGTTTCGACGAATTCGATGCCCAGGTTCCGCGTGTACGACTGTAGGATTGTGCGGTAGATTGGGCTGACCGTTTCATCGACGATGACCCTCTGATGGCCTGTGATTCGCACCGCCATCATCACCGCTTCGTAGAGGGCAGTGCCGCCATCGTACAGCGAAGCGTTGGCGACCTCCATGTCCGTCAGCCTGCATATCATCGACTGAAATTCGTAGATAGCTTGCAGCGTGCCCTGGGAAAGCTCAGGCTGATATGGCGTGTACGAAGTGTAAAATTCGCTCCGGCCGATAATCTCGTCCACCGCCGCGGGGATATAATGGTCATACAATCCGCCGCCGAGGAAGCCCGTCAGCCCCGTGCGATTCTGCTCGCTAAGCTCCCGCATCCTGCCCAGCACTTCCTGCTCGCTGAGACCTTCGGGGATATCGGGAGGATGGCTGAGCAGCTCAGCTGGGATATCAGCAAACAGCTCCCCAGCCTCCATGCCAATCTCAGCCAACATCTCGCGACGCTGCTGATCCGTATTCGATATAAACGGCATAGCTTCTCTCCTGCACAAAAACTTACCATAAAGCATATCTCACCATGAAGCACATGAAGAGCATGAAGTTTTTTTTGTTATTTTTTCTGTTTTTCTTTTCTAATTATTTTTCTCTTTGTGTTCTATGCGTTCTTTCGCGGTAAATTTTGCTGTTTCTTTTCTGTTTTTCTTTTCTTTGTCATTCCCGCGAAGGCGGGAATCCATTTTTTTCTTCCGTTCCTCGTCAGGCACTCAGCTCGACTAAAATATATACCGGACAATCGTCGTACACCGCCAGAAAAAAATCTTACTCACCCCAGGCCTGGCTACTGGCAAGGGGTATTTTTCTCTTTGATATTTTCACCTGGGCGGAGATAATACAACCATGGAAGACACTTGTGTGCGAACAGGTTCAGCCGCGTACTCGAAAAAGGCGGTCTACTATCCGCTTTTTGTGCGTCTTGAAGAGGCTATTCGTAATGGCGACTTTTCCCCGGGCGAGATGATCGCTACGGGAAACGCCTTGGCCCATAGCGAAGGGCTTAGTCGCTCGTCTGTGCGCAAGGCGGTGGCAATGCTGATCCGGGAGGGCCTGGTCGAGCGTCGTGCGGGCAAGGGCGTTTTTGTCAGAGAAGCCAGCGCCGTCACCTGCCGAGTGAAAATTATCGTGCCCAATCTCGAAGATTATTTGCAGATTCAGGTAGCTCAGGGTGCTCAGGATTTCGGTGGGCAGCGAGGCGTCGAGGTACACATCTACGACGCCAGGCGAAACATCGAGATGGACCTGAACATCATAAAAAGGCTGCCGACCGACTTCGCCGACGGAGCTATCATCAGCCGACTGCACTACGACAACCGATTCGCCGAAGCCCTTTGCCAGCTCAAGCAGGCGAACTATCCCTTTGTGCTGGTCGACAGCGACCTGCGCGAAATTAACGTGAATTCAATTGTCTCCGACAACTATCAAGGCGGCTACGCGGTCGGCCAGGAGCTGGTGCGTTTGGGGCACCGCCGGGTTGGGGTTCTCGGCAATATGCAGATTGCCGAAACGAGTCGCCAAAGGCTTGAGGGTTTTCGCGATGCCATCGGCGACGCTGGGCTGCCGTTCGACCGGTCGCTGGTAAAGGAGCTGGCTACCGACGCGACGAGAAGCGATTGGCGGGAGCTTGAGTGTCGTTGCACGCGAGAGGTCATGGCCCTGCCCGACCCTCCCACAGCCTTGTTTTACAGTTCCGACAACCCCGCTGCCCACAGCTATCTGGAGCTGAAAAAAATGGGCCTGCGTATCGGGCATGACGTCAGCGTCGTCGGCTTTGACGACTCGCCGATAGCTTCGCTGCTGGACCCGCCATTGGCGTCGGTGCGTCAGCCTGTTACAGAGATGGGCCAAATTGCGATGGAAATGTTGCTCTCGCAGCTAGCCAGCCCGCAATCGGAAACGCAACACCGCGTGCTGCCAGTCGAGCTAATCTCCCGAGCGTCGCTAGGCCCGCCACAAAAGACGTGAAAAAAAACCACGGATAAACATGGATTTTTTCGAAAGAAAAACAACAAACTACGAAACACACGAAAGAACGCGAAAACGGATTATTGAAAAAAAGACTTTAGACAGGACAACAGGATTGGCAGGATTTTTTTTAAGCTCATCCTGTAAATCCTGTTATCCCGTCAAAAAAAAACATGGGCGAGACGCCCATGCCACGGATAAATACGGATCAGGGAGACTTGAGCTATGAGACGCAACGCGTTATCCCGACATCAAAGCCCGCGCGGTTTCACTCGCATTTTACGCGGCTTCACTCTCATCGAACTTCTCGTCGTCATCGCCATCATCGCGCTGTTGGTGAGTATTCTCCTGCCCAGCTTGAAGACCGCTAAGGAACTAGCCAAGGCTGTGGTGTGCGCGTCCAATCAACGGACGGTAGGAAACTACTGCCTGTTCTTCGCCAACGACCATGAGTATTTTCCGTTTTATTCGTGGAATAATGGGCGATGGACATTTGTCAGCATGTTGATGGGGAGCGAAGAAGGGGAAATGGGGGTGTATCGCCCTTGGGGCGGAAATCCTCCCTGGGACCTTTGCCCGGATGTGTACAACGA
>QNCB01000352.1 GCA_003644335.1 Planctomycetota bacterium
CAATGCCCAAATACCCAATGACCATTGAATGACCAATAACCAATGCCCAAAAAGAAAAAGAATGGATTCCCGCGCAAGCGGGAATGACAAAAAACACAAAACAAAAATTCGTTTTAATTCGTTTTAATTTGTGCCATTCGTGTTCCGCTGTTTTTGTTTTTACTGATAACTTCAAAAAAAATCCGTGAAATCCTTTTTAAATCCGTGAAATCTGTGGACCTGTGGACTTGTGAACTCTTGACAAAAGGTAGTAAAAAGACAAATGAAATTTAGCAACTTATTGATTCCGACGGTAAAAGAAGTGCCAGCTGAGGCTGAGATACCTTCGCATAGGCTTATGATTCGTGCGGGTTATTTTCGCAAGGTCGCCAGCGGTACGTATACTTATCTGGTGCTGGGCTTGCGGAGCTTGCGGAAGATCGAGCAGATTATCCGCGAGGAAATGGACGCAGCCGGGGCGCAGGAAATTTCCATGCCCTTCGTTCAGCCTGTCGAACTTTGGGAGCGGACAGGCCGACTTGAGGACTACGGCGAGACGCTAGGCCAATTTACCGACCGCCATGGCAGGGCCAACGCCCTGGCTCCCACGGCGGAGGAAACGGTAACCTCTCTGGTCGCGCAGGAAGTAGCTAGCTATAAACAACTCCCGCTGAACCTGTACCAGATTAAGCTGAAATACCGCGACGAGTTCCGCCCGCGGTTCGGAGCCCTGCGCAGTAGAGAGTTCGTCATGAAAGACGCCTACAGCTTCCACGCCAGCCCTGCGGGCCCGGGCGGGCTTGACGAAACTTATCTCAAAATGGCAGAGGCGTACCGTCGAATTTTTCAGCGGTGCGGGCTGAAGTTCGTCGTCGTCCAGGCTACCTCCGGCGAGATCGGAGGCTCGGGCAGCGAGGAGTTCATGGTGCCATGCGAAGCGGGGGAAGACGTAATCGTACACACCGCAGACGGCGGCTACGCAGCCAATATCGAAAAGGCCCAAGTAGACCCGCCAAATGTAGCACAGGCTGAGTCCCAGGATATAGTCTCAGCGGAAGATGTTCACACGCCGGGAGTTGGCACTATCGAAGCTGTGTGCGAGTTCCTCGGCGCGCAGCCTGCCGAGATGATAAAAACGCTGATATACCAAGCTGGCGATGCGACGGTCGCTGCCCTTATCCGTGGCGACCACGATGCCAATGAAGCCAAGCTCCAGGCGACTTTGGATGGCTTGGCTGTCGAGCTGGCGGGGGAGGACGTCGTTCAACAGCTCACCGGCGCGGGCGTCGGCTTTGCCGGGCCTGTGGGCCTGGCGGGGAAGGTGGACAAGTTTATCATCGACCAATCCGTCGCTGCTATGCAAGCTGGGGTTGGCGGTGCGAACAAGACTGATTATCACACGAAAAATATCGTCCCCGGGCGGGACTTCCCGCTGGAAGGCGATAATGTAATCGTAGCTGATATTCGCAACGCGGTCCCCGGCGACACGCACAACGGCCAGCCTTTGCAGTTTTCCCGCGGCATCGAGGTTGGACATATTTTCAAGCTCGGTACGAAGTACAGCGAGAAGCTCGGCGCGACTTTTCTCGATGAGACAGGCCAAACCAAGCCCTGCATCATGGGCTGTTACGGCGTGGGCGTCAATCGCATCCTGGCTTCGGCTATCGAAGCTGACCACGACGAGGCTGGGTGCGTCCTGCCGGTGAATATCGCTCCATTTGAGGTGGAGGTGATACCCCTGGCCAGGAACAAAAAGGCTCCGGAGGAGGAAGATATCGTAGCTATCCGGGCGGGGAAGATTTATGATGAGTTGCAAGCTGGCGGGGTCGATGTGTTGCTGGACGACCGCGCCGCCAGGCCTGGCGTGAAGTTCAAGGACGCCGACCTTATTGGCATCCCCGTGCGGGTCGTGCTCGGCGAGCGAGGCCTGCGGGACGGCAATGTGGAAATCAAAAAACGAACCGACAAAGAGGCAACCCTCGTGCCAGTCGGCCAGGCGGTAGCCCGGGTGCGGGAAATATTGGCTGAGCTGAGAACCTAGCCTGGCGAAGGAGATATCATGCGGAAATTAACTTTAACAATAGTGTTGACGAGCTTGCTGTTTGGCGCCGGCTGTCAGGTCGTGCACGTGAAGGATACCACAGGCCAGGCTATCGCGTTTGCGACTGTGTCTTCCGGCGTGCAGGGGTCGAAGTTTTCTTCCGTGCCCGCTCAGACCGACCTGCTGGGCAACGCGCTGCTGCCTTTGGACATGACTCAGAGCAAGGACAAATGGGTCGCTGTCAGCAAGGAGGGCTACGTGCCGGTTCGCCTCACCAGGCCTGCTGAGGGCAAGATCGAGGTAACCCTTCGCAAGGCTAGTTCGTCCGGCAGGGGTTTCACATCCAAGCGTGCCCCGTCCGGCAGGGGCGTCTCGGAGACGACCAAACTGCGAGGCTCGCCAAGCCAGGCCAAGCCCGCCAAGGTCGTCGTACCACGCAAAACCAGGGCGACCATTCCGCCTGCTGGGGAGTAAAACGGATGAAACGACACGAATTTTATTTCGCGCGCACCGCAGGTGTTTGTATCGTCTTGCTTGCGATGTCTTGCCTGGCGGCGGGCTGTCATCAGATTGTCCATATCGAGGACACGCAAGGCCAGGCCATCGCTGGTGCCCAGGTTACCACGCAAATGGCGGAGGGCTCTGGTAGTGGGCCTGGCCCGAGTGCCACAACCAACCGCTTCGGCGACGCTATGCTCAAACGGACGTCGTACAACGACCCGCCGTTGTGGATAATCGTCCACAAGCCAGGCTATCGCAGACGCGGCGTGGCTTACAGCCCGGATAACAAAATCGTGATACAAATACAACGGATCATCCCGAAATAAAAAACACGACAAAAATTGTAAATTATTCAAACCGACC
>QNCB01000353.1 GCA_003644335.1 Planctomycetota bacterium
ATACTAAAAACCAAGCAGCAAGAGGTCGCCGAACTTCATAACTGCACAGACCTGGCCCATCTCCAGGCCCGGGCGCTCCAGGCTCCTGCGGTGCGAAACTTCCTCGCCGCTCTGACAAAAAAGCCGCGCCGAGGCGTGAACCTGATAGCCGAGGTCAAAAAAGCCTCGCCGTCGAAAGGGCTTATCCGCGAGGCTTTCGACCCCGTTGCTATCGCCCGGGCCTATGCCGCAGCCGGTGCAGATGCTATCAGCGTGCTGACCGACGAGCAGTATTTCCAAGGCAAACTGGACTACATCCAAGCCATCCGCAGCGAGGTGTCCCTGCCGATACTCCGCAAAGATTTTATCATCGACGCCTGGCAGGTGTATCAGTCGCGCACGGCCGGTGCCGACGCGATACTCCTGATAGCAGCCGCTCTGCCGGCGGAGGGTTTGGTCGAGCTTATGACCCTGGCGGGCGAGCTGGGCCTGGCGGTGCTGTTGGAGGTGCACAACGCTGAGGAGTTGGACAAGCTAAGCTCGGTTGCGGATTTCCCCCCAACTGGCGTCGATTGGCTCCTGGGCGTGAACAATCGCGACCTGACGACGTTTGATGTAGATCTGGCCACGACGTTGAACCTCCTGCCTCAGCTGCCCTGCGACGTGCCGGTTGTCAGTGAGTCTGGCATTGCGACGCGGCAGGACGTGGAGCGACTAGCCCAGGCGGGAGTGCGGGGGATCCTTGTAGGCGAAACTTTCATGCGACAGGACGACGTAGGCCAAGCCATCAAGCAACTGCTAGTACCAGGCTCCGTGGAGAATTGAAATCCGAAATTGTCCGGGATAGCCAATCCAGCACACGATGTCCCACGGTAAAACCAGGGTTTAATCTCGCACACCGCCTGAATTGATCCAAAAAAATCTCTGTGTCCCGTGTGTTCTTTCGTGGTAGAATCAATTTTCATTTGACTACCGAGCGGCAAGAATAGAGAGAATATCACATGCAAAACAATCGAATTGTCAACGCATTCGCCGAGCTGAAGTCAGCGGGCAAGAAGACGCTCGTGCCGTTTCTGACAGCGGGGTATCCCGACCTCCAAGCTACCGCGGATATCCTGGCTGACGTCGAGCGTCGCGGCGTGCGGGTGTGCGAGCTTGGCATTCCGTTTAGCGACCCCATCGCAGACGGGCCTGTCATCCAGGCTAGTTACACCGCAGCCTTGGCTGACGGGGTAACGCTGGCGAAAATTTTCGAGACGGTGCGAAGCTATCGACAGGCTGGCGGAGCCATGGCTTTGCTTGCGATGGTGAGCTACTCGATAGTCTTCCGTCATGGCGTCGAGCGGTTTTGCGACGAAGCTGCCCAGGCTGGGTTCGATGGGCTTATCGTGCCGGACCTGCCGATGGGCCAGGGGGAGGTTTTTCCGCCCATCGCCGAGGCAGCTGGTCTTTGCAATGTTATGCTGATAGCTCCCTCCACGCCGGAGGATCGAAAGGTCGCCATCGCCAGGCAGTCCACAGGGTTCGTTTATTATATTTCCATAGCGGGCATCACGGGCGAGCGGACGAAGTTGCCCCCGGAGACCATCGCAGCTGTAGCTGAGCTTGAGGAACACACCGACACGCCAATCTGCGTGGGCTTTGGTATCAGCAACGCCGAGACTGTCGCGGAGGTGTGCAAAGCAGCTGACGGCGCGATCGTAGGCTCAGCTATTATCCATCGCATAAACGACGCCCGAGCCAAAAAACTCCCCCGCGATGAAATAGTAAAAATCGTAGGCCAATTCGTAGGCGAACTAATCGAACCGGTGTTGTAATGTTTATCAAATGAGCTAATTGCAAAAATGTAGCCTAGCCGCCCTCGACTGGGAAGGTCGTGTGAAAAACACTGGAAATATAGCAAGTTCAACACAGCCGAGGGTGACTGTGCTACATTTCCGAATAGTTTTGCAATTGGCTCAAATGAATGTTCGTTTCTTCTTGTCTTGCTAGCACGGGTGTGGTATAATCTTACTGGTAAGATTATAGGAGAGTTCGAAATGAGAGCATTAGCTACAGCCAGGATGTCTTCCAAGGGGCAGGTTGTTATTCCCGAAGCTGTGCGAAACAAACTGGGTTTGACCGCTGGTTCCCAGTTCGTCGTTGTTGGGGAAAACGATGTCGTTATCATGAAGACGATCACTCGCCCTTCGATGCGAGACTTTGATAGCTTGGTCAAGAAGGCTCGTCGCCAGGCCAGGTCTGCGGGCATGACCAGGTCCGACGTTTCCAAAGCAGTCGCGGATATTCGAGGTAAGAAGTGAGACTCATCCTGGACACGAATGTTTTTGTTTCCGGCGTGTTTTTCTCTGGCCCGCCATTCCAGATTCTGGACGCTTGGCGACATGGCAAGGTGTCGCTCGTTATCTCTCCGGATATCCTGGATGAGTATCAGCGTGTTGGCGAGAAGCTCGCGAGCAAGTTCCCCGGGGTTGATATAAAGCCTTGGGTCGAATTGCTCATGCTCAAGGCCTTGATGATAAAAGCCAAGCCTCTCGCGGAACAGGTATGCGCGGATTCGGATGACGACAAATTCCTTGCCTGCGCCCTTGCCAGCAGGACCAAGCTTATATCCAGCGGAGACAAACACCTCCTCGACGTCTCAGGCTATCGCGGCATTACCGTCCTGAAGCCCAAAGCGTTTGTGGATATGCACATTAAAAAAAGATAGGCTAGCGGCGTTGCGACACGCGACATTCTCTCATTTGACAAAAGGTTGACGATGGTTGTACACTATCGCATAGCTTAGATAGGTGAGGCAGAGACATGACCACGGTTACGGAAATTAAAGATGCGGTAGCTGCACTGCAGGAAGATCAGTTCGAGGAGTTTTCGTCATGGTTCGACGAATACGAAGAACGGCG
>QNCB01000354.1 GCA_003644335.1 Planctomycetota bacterium
CGATGGTGAATTGGCCTTGCTGGCCTGCGATTTCCAACGACAGCGTGTCGCCGATTTTTTTGCCCATCAGGTTTTTCGCCAGCTTGGTTGTGTATGCGTATATGCCGTTTGCGGTGTCGCTGTCCCACGGGCCCAGGAAGCTCATCTCGAATGTCTCTCCGTCAGCTACCCGCCGAAGCGTTACCCGCGAGCCTATGCCGATGGAATCTTTCGGCACGTGCGTAATATGGATAGCCCTGGCCCGGGCAAGTTCGTCCTGGATTTTCCGAGCACGGGCGACGAGCATATCCCGCTCTTCGATAGCCGCCTGCCAGTCGGCGTTTTCCCGCAGGTCGCCCTCCTCCGCAGCTTCGCCAATCTGCTTGGCGTTGGCGGGCATGGTTACTTCCTTGAGCACCTTCAGCTCTTTGTGATGCGCCTCCAGGGCAGCTTCGCTCGTCCAGATAACGGACTCGTCCTCCCACGGATTCACCCTGGCTTTGACGAACAGGCTGAAGAATTTTTCGCGCAGGCGATTTATCATCTGCTCGCTGAGTGCCTGGGCCAGGCTGTCCGTCCGCTCTATTTTCGTCTTGACGACGCTGCCCATAGCTTCGTCAGCCTCGTCGAGGGCCTGCTGATATATCGCATAATCCCCGGCTGACAGGGCCTGTCGCACCTTTTGCCGGGCGTTTTTTCGACTGGCCTGGTCGCCAGGCCAATTGTGGTCTATCTCATGGGCCAGGTCGAGCAGTTTCATCAGCATGGTCAGCTTGCCGGGCTGGTCAACTACGATCTGACCCTCAGCCAGCCAAACCCACAAACACAGGTCGATGTGCTCGATAGGCGAAATTATCGCCCGGGCCACAGCCTGGCTCGGCGCGTCGTTATTACCAAGCTCAGCCAGGTTGGCAGCTATCGTGTCGAGCTGTTCCAACGGAGCCAGGTACAACAGCTGCTCGAAAATCTCAGGCCCGTTGGACAGGTCGTGCACCGCTTTTATCGCGCCGGGCCAGAGGTCAGCTTCGGGCAACTTGGCTACCGCTTCGGCGGGGTCTTTCATTTTGTCCAAAATCTCAATTGCCCCCGGCAGCGATTCGCCGGGGGGGGCGATGCCCATTTGCCCCGCGATTTCCAGTACCAAAACGCCCTCGAGCGCCTCAGCCAGTTGCGATGAGCTGGCACACTTGAGGGTCCGCTGGGCAATAGCAGCTGTTATCGTAGCGGTGAAATTGGCGTCGGGCCTGTCCCCGCGGGCAGAGGCGTCTCGCATGTAGTTCTGCAACACGCCAAGCCAATCGATGGGGTGATAAGCCCCCTGGTAGGCCTGGCTGGCGAGGTACTCCTCTTCCAGAGTCTTGCCGCCGGGATGATAAATCACCACGACGGGGCTACGGCCTTCCAGGGTAAGATTTTCACTTTTCTTGGCAGCCGTGCGCGCTCGGCCCCACCAACTCGACCACTTGCTCGCAGGCAGATATTTCGGGACGAGCGTCTGCTTTATCGTGTCGGAATCAGCCTGGCCGGCGTTGGCGATGCACAGACCTATAAGAACGCGGGCGATTTCCTTTTGCACCAGCTGGGTCATAGCGTCGACGCCAGCTAGCTGCATCGCGCGGAAGTCCGCTTCGTCCAGCGGGTCGAACTCATCGGCAAGGAGTTTTGGCTCGATAGCTTCGTCGCGCTTGTCGGCGAAATCGTGGAACTCGAACTCGCCCATCGGTGTTAGCCTGATGATTTTGATAAGCCTGCCGTCGAAACGATTGACCAGATGCACTCCGGGCGTCAGAGCCAGGCAGGTCTGCAACGTGCGGATAGCTCGCCGGGCAGATTGGCCTGTCTCAAGCCCGGCCGCTTTGTATATTTCCTCGAAATTTTCGCTATCCCCGTAGGCGGCTTTAAACAGCTCAGCTGTCTGGCTGCGAAGTTCCTCGCTGCCGGGCAGGGCAAGATAAGCTGCGCATGCCAAGGCGAGAGTTTGTTCTTTGGGCGACTCGGCGTGAGCTTCCAGCAGCGCCCAGCCCAGCGTCTCAGCCATGTCTTCCTTCCCCGCAGCAACAAAAGCACACAGAGCTTTGTTCACCAACTCCGGAGCTGGATCGTCCCGAACCGCAGCCATCCATGCATTCTCAGCCTCGACAAAAGCACCCTTGCCAATACAATTCGTTATCTTCTGCATATCCATGCTCAACTCCAGTTATCAGTTATCAGTAAAAGCAAAAAACAACGGAAAACGAATGACACAGGGGATGGGTCATTGGCTATTCAATGAGCCTTGGGTATTTGGGCCTTGGTCATTTTTTCGTCACTCTGCCCTCGTTATCGATTCGTCATTCGCTGTACGTTTTACTTTTCGCCAGCCAGCGACTCCGCTACATTCAGCAGGTGGTCTTTTACTCTCCGATACGAGTGCAGCATATCGGTATAGACCACGGTAACCAACGGCTCGGATCGTTTTTCCGTAACTTTCGCAAGGTAGTCGTCTCGCAGTTCCCTGGCCAGGTGGGTTATCTCGCCTGCTCGGGTGCCAGCCTTGCTTAGCGTGTCCGGGTTGCCCTGCTCATAGCCCTGGATTACAAGTTCCATATAGCCCATCGTCTCGTCGTGCAGCTTTAACATGCTCTCCCGTTGCTCGGGCGAGAAGCTATGGTTTGCCTTGACCAGTCTGAGGTGCAGCTTGAGTATGGCTGCGACATAATCGCTGGTGGACTCGTATTCGTCCGCGATGCGGAGCTGCTGTCTGCCCTCGGCGGCCATGTCGTGCGAGACCGCGCTGCTCAGCAGATTCGTGAGAAACTCGACAATTTCCCGCTGAATGATATCGAGTATTTCCTCGGCGTGGAATATTTTCCGCACCACCTTGTCGTCCACTTTATCCGTGCTGATAGACTCGCGAAG
>QNCB01000355.1 GCA_003644335.1 Planctomycetota bacterium
CCGCCAGGCCCGGCGGTCATGTTGGACACGAAGTATTTAATCTCATCCGGATTCAAAACATTGCGGAGCCTCTCCCGCGACTCGCTTCGTGCGAAGCAGTCGTCAAATTCAGCCAGAAAAGTGTTCAGTTCTCTGCCCATATTTTTGATTCGCTTGACATCCATGCCGACACTCCTTATATTTGGCGTTCCTATAAAGAGTTATCGAAACAAACACCCCAATAACTTGAGCTTACTTCGCGCTATAGTGTTAGTAGTGTCCATCCGTGGTTCGCTGTTTTTGCTGTTACTGATAACTGACAACTGATAACTTTCCTCTCCAAGGTAAAACCATGGCTAAAGAATCTTTATTGGATCGTATCACTTCGCCGCATCAGTTGCGTCGGCTTAGCATGGACGAGCTTGCTGCCCTGGCGGAGGAACTTCGTCAGCGGATAATCTCGGTTGTCTCAGCCAACGGAGGCCATCTCGCCAGCAACCTCGGCATGGCGGAGCTGACCATCGCGATGCACTACGTGTTTGACTTCGCACAAGACCATCTGCTGTGGGACGTAGGCCATCAGTGCTACGCGCATAAGCTGCTGACAGGCAGGGGCGGGCGGTTCGACTCGCTACGACAAAAAGACGGGCTGAGCGGTTTTCCAAGTCCAGCGGAAAGTCCATACGATCTCTTCGCAACAGGACACGCCGGCACCGCTATCTCCACCGCGGCAGGCCTGGCCTGGGCAGACCAGCAGGCTGGACGCGACAACGTAAAAACTGTCGCACTCGTCGGCGACGCCAGCATCGTCAATGGCCTGTCGCTCGAAGGCCTGAACAACGCAGCTATGCTCAAGCGACAATTCCTCGTCATCCTGAACGACAACTCCATGGCTATTGATCGCACGCACGGCGCCCTGGCCAACACGCTGGACAATGTCCGCATGACGCACACCTACAGCGACCTAAAAAAGTCCACCGAACGCATGCTCCAAAGGCTGCCGTTGGGCACGGAAATATCCCAGACGCTTCGGCATGTCCGTGGCGTACTGCGGTCAAGCATTCATGGCGCGCGGGTTTTCGAGACGCTCGGCTTTCACTACTTCGGCCCGACGGATGGCCACGATATCCCGTCGCTTATCCGCGTGCTGCGTCGCCTGGCTGAGATGAATAGGCCTACCGTGTTGCACGTCCACACCGAAAAAGGCAGAGGCTGCGACTACGCGGTGGAAGACCCCTGCCGATTCCACAGCCCAAGTGCCTACACCGTCCGCGACGGTCAGGCGGTCTTTGCCGCACCGACCAGACCAAGCTGGACCAACACCTTCGCTGACGCTCTTATCGACCGGGCCAGGCAGGACGACCGCGTCGTAGCTATCACCGCTGCGATGCCCGACGGCACGGGCCTGGCCAGGTTCCGCGACGCCTTTCCCGACCGCACCATCGACGTGGGCATAAGCGAAGCTCACGCCGTAGCCCTGGCTGCGGGATTGGCCAAAGCGGGCCTGCGACCGGTCGTAGCTATCTACTCGACCTTCATGCAGCGGGCGTTTGATCAGGTTTTCCACGAGGTCGCCCTGCAGAAATTGCCCGTGGTTTTTTGCATGGACCGCGCCGGGCTGGTCGGCTCGGACGGAGCGGTCCATCATGGCTTTGTCGATATCGCGATGATGCGTTCGCTGCCGGGCATGGTAGCCCTGGCCCCAGCTGACGCTGCTGAGATGTCCGCTGGGCTGGGCTGGGCGCTGGGCCAGGGTGGGCCTGTCGCTATTCGATATCCGCGCGAGGAGGTGCCCGCAGACCTGCCGGGCGAATGTCCGCCATTCGAACTCGGCAGGGCGAGGGTTTTGCGACAGGGCACCGACGCGACCTTGCTAGCCTATGGCTCGATGGTCGCCCCCGCTTTGCAAGCAGCGGAGGCGTTGGCCAAGTCCGGCGTGGATGCCTCGGTGGTAAACGCTCGCTTCGCCAAGCCTTTGGACGTAGCGACGATAGCCAGGCTGTTGCAAACGCCCGGGCCTGTGGTCGTCATCGAAGACCATTCGAAGATCGGCGGGCTTGGTTCAGCGGTGTTGGAGCTGGCTGCGGAGCGAGGTGGGGCCAACGCCGCAGCTGTGCATCTGCTGGGCATACCCGACCGCTTCGTGCAGTTCGCGTCTCGCCAGCAACAGCTAAAAGAAGTAGGCCTGGACCTGGACAGTATAGTAGAGAGGGTGAAATCCGCTCTGATGCAGAAATCAGAAGTCAGAATAAATTTCACAGCCATCCCATAAGTGGTAAGAATTCGATTGTTAAGGGCATTTTAGCCAATAAACACGCGGGTTGCCAGCGGGAATCTCAAAAGGTCTGTCCACATTTTTTCCACTATACTCATCCAAGCCTGTAAGACGAGTACATTCGATTCAGTCATCTCAATTGTGAAGGCTTACTTTTCTATCGCTCCGTCTTCAAAAACTTCTCAAATCCCGGCAAATACGCCCGCTGCGGCGAGACTATCGTCCGCGGGCTGCCGCGTGCTGTCCCACAACGCGATATCGCATATTATCCTTGGCTCGCCACCCAAAAAACTCCACGCTGGTCGAGGTCGTACAAATGGCCGAAGTCAATATAAGCCTTGTCAAACAAGGCTGTTTCGCCATCCTTCAAGTTCGCGCAGAGTTCCCTGGCTTCAGTCGAGTCGTGTGTGTTGGCAGCCTTGACGATGGCAAAACTGGGCAGGAAAGTCTGAAGATTTAATTGCATGTGACACTTGGCTGCAGTCTTGCGACGGCGATGTTTTGCCCAGTCGATACAGTTGGCTACCAGTTTAATCGTGGTCGAATCTATCGCATATATCGCTCGTTTGAATCGCCGTGGCAGGCCGGAGTATTTGTGGCCCAATCCAAACTTC
>QNCB01000356.1 GCA_003644335.1 Planctomycetota bacterium
AATCTCTTACTCGCAGAGAAGTTCGAAGTATTGACCGGATCGCGATAGAGGAACTCGGCGTCGCTGGTGTGGTGCTGATGGAAAACGCGGGCCGAGGTGCTGCCGACGCTATCGAGAATTTTTTGGCAGGCCGGCCTGGTCCGCGCGATGACTGCAAAGTTGCCGTCGTAGCTGGGGGAGGCAACAATGGCGGGGACGGATTTGTCGTAGCCAGGCACCTGGGGATTCGAGCTTGTCAGGTGGCTGTGTTTCTTACGTCGCCCGAAGCAAGGATCCATGGCGATGCTGGGGTGAACCTGGCTATCCTCCGCAAGCTAGGCTGCCACGTTCGTCAAATTCTGCCCGAAGCTCTCGCAGGCCTGGGCGAATCGCTGCGGGAGTTTGACCTTATCGTGGACGCTGTCGGCGGTACTGGTATCGCCGGGCCTTTGCGTCGCGAGGTAGCTACGGTGGTCGAGCAGATCAACGCCGCTTCGCAGGCGAAGTCTGTCCCCGTGGTCGCTCTGGATATTCCCACAGGCCTGGACTGCGACACGGGCCTGGCCCCCGGTCTGGCTGTGCGGGCGAAGCTTACCGTTACATTTGTCGCCCGCAAGGTAGGCTTTGACAACCCCGCCAGCGAGCAATACACCGGACAAGTGCAAGTGGCGGATATCGGCATCGATGTAGCGGCGTTTTGTGAAAAGTAATCAGTGTAATCTTTTTAAAAATCTGTGAAATCCTCTTAAAAATCCGTGTAATCCGTGGACTCCTATTGCCTGCTTGCCTATTTCCCCCGCAAAACTCGCCATGCTTTTCGTATCGCTTTGCCTGGGCCTAGTTGGCGTAGGCGGGTCAGGGAGTTTCGTGAGAAAATTTCGCGCATTCGTCTGCGGGCGTTTCTTCGGTCGCAGGTTCGTTCTATTGCTGTGACGAGTTGGCGGAATCGCTCGTGCGAAATGTTTTCACAGAAGCAGTTTTCCGGACTTTGGTGAAAATGTTTCGACAGGTCGACGGCCTGGCCTATCAGCCCGCGGTTTTGACAATATTCGTAAGCCTCCGTGCCGGGGTATGGCGTGAAGATGCTGTACAGCACGCGGCCCGCTGCGATGTCCCGCATAGCCTGAGCGGTCTGGGCGAGAGTTTCCTCGGTCTCCTGAGGGAAGCCTACCATGAAAAACGCGTGCAGCTCCAGGCCTTGGCGTTGGATAATATCACAGGCAGCCCGGGCCTGGGCTATCGTGAAACCCTTCCGCATAGCTCGGAGGATTTCATCGCAGCCTGACTCGATACCAATCTGGATTCGATAGCATCCAGCCTGTTTCATCTCGGCGATGGTCTGCTCGTCCACGAGGTTGACATGAATCTCGCAGCTCCACTTCAGGCCCGGACAGCCTGTGGATATCGCGTCGCAAAGTTCGCGCAGATGTTTGCGGGTTACGCCAAAAGTGTCGTCGTCGAAATGGACGAACCGCAAGCCCAGTTTTTGAAGCTGTTGAAGCTCAGCTATCACATTGTCCGGCGAGCGGAACCTGACCTTTCGGCTCCAGATATTTCTCGACCCGCAGAAGAAGCAGTTAAACGGACAACCTCGCGTTGCGAAGACATATTGAAAAGCTGTGGGCGGATAGAGACCGTGGTCGATAAGCGTCTCCGGCGCGCTGGCGTGAGGCCAGGCCAGGCTGTCCAAATCAGCAACAGGTTCCCGCTTTGCCGCCGCGACTCGCTGACCAGCGCGACGGTAGAGTACCCCCGGCACCTCAGCGGTATCAGCCCCAGCCTGGATAGCGCCGAGCAGCTCAACGATTGTCGCTTCGCCCTCGCCCTGGACGCCGAGGTCGATATGCGGGCAGAGCAGTACGTCCGGGCCTATCATACTCGCGTGCGCCCCGCCCAGCACGACGAGGCACTCGGGGCAGACCTGTTTTACAAGCTCAGCTACGATGCAGGCTGAGGTGAAGTTCTGACTCTTGGCGGAGATACCCACGACGTCAGGCCTGTGCCGTTCCACCACGCTGTGGATTTCCTGCCAAATTTTTGCGCTGGGGTTTTGCAGGTTCCGCTGATAGCTGGCGAACCCAGTCCCAGCCAGGTAGCTGACCTTCACCTGCTCGCTTCTTGGCGTGAAGTCCGCGTTATATGTACGCACCTGCCAGTCGGTCTCCTGTTGAATCGCCCCAGCTAGATATCCCAAAGCAAGGGGATATCGATCGAGCGAATAGGTCTCCTTAAAGAGCCTGTGAAATGGTGGTTCGATGAGCAGAATTTTTTGATCCATCGCGTATCCTTTTTGCCGAAGCCTTATTTTACAGGCTCGGCGATGCGGTAACTTGCACTGTGGCCTCCAACTAGGTTGTGAAGAAGAACGCCGCGGCCGATGAGTTCCCGGATGTCTCGCAAAGCGGTGTCTGCTGAACAGCCTGCCATTTTCGCGTATCTGGATGTGGTCAGGTTTCCCTCGAATCCGTCGAGTAGCCTATTGATAATCTGCCTGTCGCTCGTTTACTCTGCCCTGGCCTACGCGTTGCCATACGCGTGCTTTCAGTAAAACAGCTGACAGGGTTTTTGCGCGCTGGCTAGTACTACAACGCGAAGTAAGCTCAAGTTATTGGGGTGTTTGTTTCGATAACTCTTTATAGGAACGCTAAATATAAGGAGTGTCGGCATGGATGTCAAGCGAATCAAAAATATGGGCGAAGAACAAAGAACTGAACACTTTTCTGGCTGAATTTGACGACCGCTTCGCACGAAGCGAGTCGCGGGAGAGGCTACGGAATTACATCGGCGGACAAGTATCGGATTTGCCACGAAAAAGTATTGAACCCATCGCTCTGGCCGCTGGCGTTGTGCCACGAACATTGC
>QNCB01000357.1 GCA_003644335.1 Planctomycetota bacterium
CGGTCAGGTCGCCCGCTTCGTCGGTCAGCAGGAAGCGGTTTTGGTCGGTCAAAAAGAACCCCGGCGCGATGGCGTTGACGCGGATGTTCGTCGAGTGGTTCTGACACATGTAGGTGCTGAGCCATTGCGTGAAATTGCTGATAGCAGCTTTGGCGCCGGAGTAAGCAGCTATGCGGGTCAGCGGGCGAAACGCGTTCATCGAGGAAATATTGATAATCACGCCGCTGTCCTGACTGGCCAGGTGCTTGCCGAAGATTTGACAGGGCAGCATCGTACCGAGGCAGTTCAGGTCGAAGACCCAGCGGATAGCTTCAGGGTCCAGGTCGAAGTATGTGGACTCCGGCGGGATGCAGGTAGCTTCCTTTTTGTTGCCGCCCGCTGCGTTTATCAGCACGTCCAGCCGGCCTAGTTTTTCCAGCGTCTCGTCGCAGGCGGCTGCTACTTCGTCCTGGTCGAGCACATTTACCTTCACCGGCACAGCGAAGCCTCCCGCTGCGGTTATCTCGCTGCAAAGTTTCTCTGCCCCGGCGAGGTTGAAATCCAACACCGCCACCTTGGCACCTCGGCTGGCAAGGGCGCGAACCATCGCAGCGCCCAAAACCCCAGCTCCGCCTGTTATCGCGATACATTTGTCTTTAACGTCGAATAAATCCATTATCGTTTGCTCCGTTTCAGTTTTTTTGTGTCTGCATTTTGCGGACGAACTTCATTAGTTTTCAGCGGGTGATATCTTTTTGCGGGGGGAAATCCTCGCCGGCGTCGGCTGCGATTTTCTTCCAGTTGGCTGCTGCCCGCTGAAAATCATCCTCCGGCATGAAGTCCCATATCATCACGATTACCCAGTCGGGCTTGGTCATGTCCGGCGGGGGGACTTCCATGGGCTTGTACCAGGCCTGGAGGTTTTTCTGGGCGTGGGCTATAAGTTTATCCTGCTGGGCCTGAGTTGCGGAGTCCATGTCTCGCAGCTTGGCGACATGCTGCCAGACCTTCGCCCGGTGGTCAGATGGGGCGGGCATGATAGGCTGAGCCTGTATTACCGCCCGGGCCTTGGGGTCAGCCTGGGTTGGCTGGGCCTTGCTCGGCTTGCTCGCCGGCTGCTTGGCTGGCTTGGTGCTCGGCTGCTTGGCTGGCTTGGTGCTCGGCTGAATGGTAGGTTGCGAGGCGGGCTTTTTCTTCCACCAGCCCCACTTGGGGAAGTCGGGATGTTTCTCCTTAAAATCCTGACATCCAGCCAATGTTCCCGCCAACAGAACGATAGTTACGATAGTCTTTCGCATAGCAATTCTCCCAAAGAAATCGACCAACAAAGCTAGCAAGTTGCCATACAATAAGTTGCATGGCCCACAGGCTGGGGGATATTATCTCGCGCAGCAGTCTCTCACGCAAGGCAGAACACGTGGTTGCAAAAACCGCAACCACGGCACCCAACTTCCGACTCCTGAATCCTGACTTCTGTTCTGTCCTACGCGTCGTATGTGCTGGCGGTGATGTCGCCGCCTGTGCCGGTCCAGTTTGTGTGGAAGAACTCGCCGCGAGGTTTGTCCAGCCTTTCGTATGTGTGCGCGCCGAAATAGTCTCGCTGGGCTTGGAGCAAGTTGGCGGGGAGTCTCTCGCAGCGGTATGCGTCGTAGTAAGCCAACGCCGCGGTGAAGGCTGGGACGGGGATGCCCATTTTCACAGCCTGGATAATAGTGCGTCGCCATGATTTTTGCGACTTCCGCACAGCTACCTTGAAGTGCGGGTTCAGCAGCAGGTTTACCAGCCGACGGCGTTTGACAAAGGCGTCGCTTATCTTGCCGAGGAATTGACTTCGGATGATGCACCCGCCCCGCCACATCAGAGCGATGCTGGCGTAGTCCAGCTTCCACTTGTATTCCTTAGCGGCCTCTCGCATGAGCTGAAAGCCCTGGGCGTATGAGATAATTTTGCTGGCGTAGAGGGCCTGGCGGATATCCTCGACGAACTTCGCCCGCTTGGCCGGGTCGGTTATCAGCTTGACCTTAGGCCCGCGGAGCTTGGCAGAGGCTGCGACTCGCTCGTCCTTCATCGCGGAGAGACAACGCGCGAAAACAGCTTCGCCGATAAGCGTCAGAGGTTGGCCCAGGTCCAGGGCGGTCATAGCTGTCCATTTGCCCGTGCCCTTCTGCCCCGCGGTGTCCAGGATAACGTCGACCATAGCCTGGCCTGTCTCGTCGTCGGTCTTGCCGAGGATATCGCGGGTGATTTCGATGAGATAACTGTCCAGCTCGCCCTTGTTCCACTCAGCGAAAACCTCGTGCATTTCCTGAGCGGTCATGCCGATAGCCTGCATCATCTGGTAGGCTTCGCAGATCAGCTGCATGTCGCCATACTCGATGCCGTTGTGCACCATTTTCACGAAATGGCCCGCGCCGTTTTTGCCCACCCAGTCGCAGCAGGGTTGGCCGTTGTCCGCCTTGGCTGAGACCGCTTGGAAAATGTCTTTCACATGAGGCCAGGCTTCTTCGCTGCCGCCTTGCATGATGCTCGGGCCTCGCCGGGCACCTTCCTCGCCGCCGGAAACGCCCGTGCCTATGAACAGCATCTTTTTGCGTTCGACAGCTTTGCATCGGCGGATGGTGTCGTGGAAATTGCTGTTTCCCCCGTCGATAATAATGTCGCCAGGCTCGAGCAGCGGGATTAGGGTCTCGATGAACTTGTCAACCGCGTCGCCAGCCTTGACCAGCAGCATCACCCGCCTGGGCCTTTTCAGCGAGGCGACGAACTCTTCCAGGCTATGGCAGCCTATGACATTTGTGCCCTTGGCTTCCTTGGCCATGAAACGGTCGACTTTTTCCACCGTCCGGTTGAAAACCG
>QNCB01000358.1 GCA_003644335.1 Planctomycetota bacterium
AAGATCGCCTGAAACAGATTGGCGGATTTTGCCCGAGGGGGGGGGGATGGTGTCGATATGAGCGTAGCTACAATTAAATCAGCCCGTAGGGTCGGCCATTGCCGGCAATTTTGGGACATATTGCCGACCCGATGGTCGGCAATCGCCGACCCTACCGACTGCAATTTAGTTGCAATGCGGCGGGGTCAAACAGCCTCGGAAAAGTACCCGGCATGCGGTAGTACTTTTTGTCCAGCGATTTCAGGTTTCAGGTTTGCCCCTTCAGCAGTCGCTCAAGCCTTACCTGGACTTGGCGATGGAAAAAATCGACATTATTCACAGCCAGGCCTTTCCGCATTGCGGGACTACTGTCCAAAGCCTCGGCGATATCCTGTAGCTCATTGGCTGCGTACAACACATCCGCACTCTGAAACGAGGTGTACAGCTTACCAGCCAGGCTAGCAGGCAGGTTGTCATACAGAATATTGTCAATCCGACTAAGCGTATCACTGTCATGGATTGGCATAAGGCTAATGGGGACTCTGGGGGGTAATTCGGGAGACAGCTTCCGTACGCATTGCCAGAAATTCGTCAGCGGCCAAATTGCATCCCCGCCTGAGCTTCTGCCTGAGATTCCGCGGGGGATGTTGTTCAGATGATGCTCAATTCGCGGCTCCCTAATCTTGTTATTCACGCAAAGCTGTAGACGCGGGGCGTCCAGTAAGTGATCCATGTCCTGCAAAATCGAGTTCATATACCCAAGCATCTTACGGTCATTCGTCTTGGTAAGGACTGCTGTATCCTGGTATGTAGCGAGGATGCGATACGCTGTCTCGGGCGGGGTTTCCAGTTCAATTAGCCTGGTCAGCAGACGAGACCGCAATCCCTCCACCAACCGCTTAACCGATACCCCTGGCTGAATCGGAACGAACAATACATACAAACTCTCGACATGCACACATGCCAACAGCAAGTCGCCGCCGTTGATAAAATCTACCGTGTTGACGCACCACTCCCCGAAGGTAGCCTGGGTCTTGTCGACCTCGACATACCGGGGAACACTGCCGACCTTTTTGAAAGCCTTGGTTGTGCAACGCAGTACAAGCATATTAGTTACCCTTGACCTCTCGCTCCATATCGTCTTACTATTCGCCTTCCCGGATGTGTCGGAGAAAAGACGCCAGATTACAGGATGTCCGACGCTCCCCGCCGCTTGATGTATTGGCCTGTGAAATCAAGAAGCGTCACTGTCGATAAATCCGTCATTAAGACCTATGGTGTTTCACCTTTCAAGAAATTGACCAAATAAAGGCTACCGAATCTCTAGAGCCAATTGCAAAACTGTTAATTTTGTCTGGATTTGAAAAAATTGAAAAATTGGCCAACAATCGTTATCCTATCGTTTTTAGGAGACTCAAGGATGAGACTGCTGGCCAATTTTGTTACGCGAATTAAAACCACTCTTCTGCCCGAACTGGAAATCCAAATCGGGCCTCTCTCCGACAAGGAACGGAAGTTTACACAAATCATCGAAATGATGCAAGTCGATCGTTTCACAAAAAAACTCCAATGGTGCCGCATCGGACGCAAGCCTGCCGACAGAACCGCGATAGCTCACGCGTTTATCGCCAAGGCTGTCTGGAACCTGCCGGGCACCAAAGATATCATTTATCAACTCAACGCCAACGCTACGCTCCGCCGGCTTTGCGGCTGGGCTTTCCCGTGGGAAGTCCCCAGCGAGAGTACATTTTCGCGAGCATTTGCACAGTTCGCCCAGATGGAATTGCCGCAGCAGATTCACGCAGCTTTGGTCAAAAACTTTGCCGGCGATCGCCTTGCCTGCCATGTCAGTCGAGATTCCACCAAGATTGATGCCAGGGAAAAGCCTGAAAAAAAGGCTAAAACCAAGAAGCCCACTGCCAAACGCGGGCGTCCGAAAAAAGGTGAGCGACGAGTCAAGCCCAAGCGTCGGTTGGAATTGCAGCCTGATAGAACTTTGCGGGAAAACCTTGCCGACCTGCCCACAGCTTGCAATGTCGGAAGCAAGACCAACTCCAAGGGGTACAAGGAATCGTGGATCGGATACAAGCTGCACCTTGATGTCATCGACGGAGACATTCCGGTCAGTGCCATTTTGACCTCGGCTTCGCTGCACGATTCGCAGGCTGCGATTCCCTTGGCCCAGATGACAGACGAGCGTATCACGCATTTATATGACCTGATGGATTCTGCCTACGACGCGCCGGAGATTCACGAGTTTAGCCGGAGGCTGAATCATGTGCCGCTTATCGATCACAATCGTCGAGGCGGGGAGAAGCGGCCTTTCGCTCCTGCCCAGGCCCAGCGATATAAAGCTCGCAGTAGTGCCGAGCGTGCCAATTCAAATGTGAAGGACAATTACGGTGGCCGTCATGTTCGGGTCAAGGGACATGCGAAGGTTGCCTGCCATATGATGTTTGGCTTGATAGCACTGACGGCGAGCCAGTTTTATCACATGCTGTGTTGAATGCCGAGCGAGTTTTTTTGTAATTGTGCGACAGTTTGGCTGCAAAATTATCCTCCGCCAGGTGGACTCGCGGAGGGTCTAGCCGTAGGGGTCGATTTTTCATTGAAAACACCGCCGGAGTGGCTAAAATCAGTATGTGCCGCGGAAATAAGCCCGCCACACATCGACGTCGACAGATTTTCACCCTCGCCGAAACAGTTTTGCAATTGGCTCGAGACAGACAGTTTTTATGGCGACTTTTGTGTTGGGGATAATCATCTCCACGCAGTCGGGTTGTGAAAAGAAAAAAGGCGAACAATCGGAGCGACAAGAAGAATCTGATGTGTCTGGTTCCGTCGAAGAAAAAACA
>QNCB01000359.1 GCA_003644335.1 Planctomycetota bacterium
GTATTGCTCTATAATTTCAGGGTTATCGTGCTTAAACCATGGCACGCCAAAAGCGATATCATTTATTTTTTCGCTTATTGGCAAGGAGCCAGGCCCCTGCCGAACGTCGCGCTGGCCAAAAGATATCATAGTGGGTTTGCCCTGATTGAAAATGTCAGCTTCGTGAAAAACCGGATGCAAATGCAAGGGAGCGTTTCCGCCGGGAAGGCAGATGTCAGCACCTTCAGCCCGCACAGCCTCGCAGAATTTTTCGCACGACAGCCCGCCAAGTTCAGCCGCATTGTAAAGGCCTCGGACATTATACCAACCACCCATCGTGCTGCCGCTATCCTCAGCTGGCATGTGCGGAGCAAGGCCGGGGACGCCCTCCAATAGCTGCCAGAACCGCTTCATCGCCTTGGTAATTTCAGCAATGCGTTGCGAGTAGTATTTCAGCTGAACCCGTCCCATAGCGGAACAGGTCTGATTCATGCGATGTTTCACGCCGCCCAACGGCATGCCCGCAAATCGGCTGAGCGATTCGTCGTGCACCTGCTTGTCCACAGGATTGAATTTGCTCGGCGCGCCGGTTCTTGCATAATGTCCATAAGCAATGCAACGCTCATAAAGTTCGCGATTATTTGTCGTTACCATCCCAGCTTCGCCAATGGCAAAACTCTTCCCAGCCATCATACTCATCCCGGCAATATCGCCGATGGTACCGACCTTTCGCCCTTTATAAAGAGTACCTTCAGCATGAGAGACATCTTCGAGCACCTTGACATTGTGCTTCTTGGCAATGGCCATAATCGCGTCCATATCGCACGGATGTGCACAATAATGAACGACGACAATAACTTTGGTTTTCGGCCCGATGCGATGTTCGATATCAGCTGGGTCAATACAAAGTGTTTTCGGATCAATGTCTGCAAAATTCACCGCCGCCCCAAGCTGCAACGCCTGAGCTGCACTGGCCCAGTAAGTTACGCTCGGACAGATAATCTCATCGCCAGCACCAACCCCGCAAGCCCACATAGCTCCGAGGATAGCAGCTGTGCCGTTGCAGTAACCCAAAGCATGTTTCACGCCAATCCACTCGGCAAATTCAGCCTCGAATTGCTTCGTGATATCGGTACCGGACATATTGCCGGCTCGCAATACTTCCAGCACTGCCTGCTCGTCCTCCTGGGTAACGATAGGCCAGTGAAATAACTCCTTGTGATTGGCATCTTGAGGGATAACTCTGCTGCCTCCGCTAATAGCCAGTGGCTGTTCAATAATACTTTGCATGATAAATACTCCTAATTTTCTAATTTAAGTTTAACTGACAGTTACGCTCTAAAATTATTTTAATACCTTTTCGATCTTTTGATGAATGTCGTTATAATTTCAAAAGCAAATATTCCTCAACATTATCAATATCGCATATTCCGGTTCTCGATACAAATGGAAACTTTCCTGTCTGCCGCATTATCTTTCCATGCCTGTTGTGAAAACTGCCATCGCGACTAAGAAATTGCCCCCACCAGTTAAAGCCATAACCGACTTTGGGTTGGACCTCGTTTTTCTGAGGATATGAAGCCGGGAATAGCTTTAGAAACGGCTCAAATGAATTTAACCAGCTATCACACTCTATCTTTTCGACCGAAGGAAACCGATGCTTAATTGCCTTAACCATATTAAGCAATCCATGAGCTCTGGCGTTCATATCTTTAAATGGCGATTCGGGCATACAGATATTAGCTATATGAAAACAAACCACCCTCTGATCGGCAGATTCGATATCATCAAAAGCAAAGATGTCAAAAACATTCTCTTCGGGTAATTTATGGGGCGAATAACCGCAGGGAATCCACGGCCAGTTTTCTATATCCGTTTGAATTCTGCCTTTGATATAGGGATATAATAAGTCAAAGCCTTTTTCCTCAAAAACCAAGCTATCCAACTTGTTATCTTTATAGAGCATTTGCAATTCATCAGCTAGCTGACACCACTGCGAATTTGTCCGAGGAAAATCAGAATTGGCCGGATGATTTTTGCCATCCCATAGCGTCGTCAGGCGATAAATCGGAAGCTGCCGGTCTAAAATTTCGTGAAAAGATTCTTCGCCGCAGGTATGGCAATTGAGATACCATAAACCAAGCCTGCATATTTTAAACACAAAATCTTTCCGGTTTTCATACTTATAATTCATGCTTGACCTCCGGCAAAGAACTTCTTCCGCCTTAACTGCTTTTGATCCACCTGAAATTGCTAATTTTGCTTCCATATTTCTTTTCCTCTAATTTTTTATTTGTTTTGCTAAATCCGCAACGATCTTTACCATTATGCAACATCTTATCACTAGGGTTACGCTGCGCTTACCCTAGCCTAATATGAATTGCACTTTCAGCACAAGAAAGCAGTACGATATTTTCGCCTCGCGGCGAGTGATTAGTTACAGCTGTACACTTTTTCCTGTTTTTCTGCTCTCATTTGCCGCTTCCAGAAAGCTGATAATTTCCAGGGTCTCTTTTAAATCTATTGGTGATTTTCCGGTGCGGAAAAACTCCACGATATGTGGCATCATCAGAGCGTAATAAGGTGGCTCACCTTTAGCTACACCATGCAATATACTGCTATCAGTAAAAACAGTACATCCAAAATCGTACATATCCTTGATTCGATGTCCATAAAGCGTTCCCACTCTACCATCATTCCAAATACCGGTGACCACATCCGAGGTTTCAATATGGCGTACAACTACCTCACGACATCCGCGTCCCATTTTTGAAAACAGTACTTCAGCACTGTGTATTCCATACCAAAAGAGTCCTGGAAAGTCTTCCAGAATAGCCA
>QNCB01000360.1 GCA_003644335.1 Planctomycetota bacterium
AGCGGCAACGTCGCCAAGGCAGACGATGCGACCTGGAGCAGCTGGTCGAAAGACATGCCCCTGGCCAGGGGCTATTTGCCAATCGGCAGCCCGGCAGGCCGATTCCTGCAATATCGCGTAACCTTCACATCGAACGGGGGTGTTACGCCCTCGCTGGGTAGCGTGGATGTGATATATCAGGTGGGCAACCTCGCCCCGGCGGTGCTTGGCGTGGAGGTAAAACCCAGCAGCAAAGGCGCCAAGCCTACGCAAAAATCTTTGAACCAGGCCTATCGGCTCGTTGCGATACAGGCTTTGGACCCCAACAGCGACAAGCTGAAATACACTGTCGATTTCCGCCTGCTTCGCTCAGCCCGGTGGGTGCAAATTACCGACTCGCTGACCAAATCCAGGTATGTGTGGGACACGCGAACCGTAGCCGATGGCCTGTATGAAATGCGAGTTACCGCCAGCGATTCGCCGTCGAATATCCCAGCTGCTGCCCGGCAGGCAAGTCGAGTTTCCGAGCCTGTAACCGTGGACAATACCCCGCCGACCATCAGCGGGCTGACTGCGACGGTCGCCGGCGACAAGGTCGTCGTAACAGGCCAGGCCGACGACGCCATGAGCAGAATCGTCCTGATGCAATACGCGGTGGACAGCGTGGACAAATGGCAAGCTATCCTGCCCAGCGACGGCATTTGCGACTCGCCGAGCGAAGCCTTCCGGTTCGAAGCAAGCGCGGACGACACTGGCGAGAAACTCAAACCAGGCCCGCACAATATAACCGTCCGGGCAACGGACAAGTTCGGCAACACAGGCTACGGCAGCCTAAATGTAACGGTGGGGAAGTAAACAGAAGTCAGTATTCGGGGGGAACAGAACCACTAATGAATACGAATAAACACTAATTTTAGAGTGGATTACGCAGATTCTTTTTGATTAAAAAAATCCGTGAAACTGAAGGTTCACTAAATCTTTTTTTAACCCATAAAATTCGTGGACTGTTTTTGCCTACTGCCTGTTGCCTAGTTGCGTGTCTTTTTTGGCGACTTTTTCAGCTAGTTGTTTTTTGAAGTCGTCGAGTTTTCCTGCCAGGGTTTTGTCGCTTGTAGCCAGGATAGCTGCGGCGTAGACCGCCGCGTTGTATGCTCCGCCGATAGCCATGGCTCCGACAGGGACGCCCGGGGGCATTTGCATGGTGCTCAACGCTGCGTCCATCCCAGACAACGGGCCTGAACACATCGGCACGCCAACCACAGGCAGAGTGGTGTTCGCCGCCAACACTCCGCCCAGCGCGGCGCTCATGCCCGCAGCTGCGATGATAACCTTCAGCCCGCGAGCCTTGGCAGTGGTCGCATATTCGTGGGCAATCTCCGGGGTTCGATGGGCGGAGATTATCCGCACCTCATACCCAATGCCGAAGTCCTCGAGACAGCTGAGACACTTTTCCATTACGGGCAAGTCGCTGTCGCTACCCATCACCACGCCGACAATAATTTTGCTCATGTTTCCAGTTCCCGTTAATAGGAGTTGATTTTTCAATTATCAGTTGTCAGTAGTCAGTAATCAGTTAACTTTCGCACTTTTTTTATGACTTTTCCCCTTGTTAAACAAGGAGTTATGCATACCTCGGAATTAAATGCATGTCCGACAAATCGTCCGAACATGGCAATAATTCATGGGGTTACTTGAAAATCGCCTATAGAACGATTTTATCCAAATCAACATCTCGCAAAAATGCGAAAGTTTACTTTTACTGATTACTTTTTATCTATGCGTTCTTTCGCGGTAAAAATTTTTTGTTTTGTTGTTATTCCTGTCTGAAATCGAATGCCACTTTTATTGAATGGTTTGCCGCTTTGTCTATTGCAGCCAGGAGGGCTTGTTTGTAATCCTCCAGCCGGAACCGGTGCGTCAGCAGGCCTCGCGGGTTCAGCTTGCCGGCCCGGATAAGCTCCAGCACGAGGTCGTATGTGCCAAGGCGTCTGCCCTGGTAGTGTTCCATCGCTCTGCCATAGGCACCGATAACCGTCAGCTCGTTGAACCATATCGGCGTCAGGTCGTCCACCTTGCCTTGCAGCGTGCCGAGCATAATACACTGCCCGAGCGGCTGAGTCCACTTCATACTTTCCATGGCACTTTGTCGCGAGCCTACGCAGTCGAACACCAGGTCGTATCCGCCAGCGAGCATGTAGTTGTTGAACCGGGCCCGTTGCACCCGTCCGCCAACTCGGCCTGCGATTTGCTCGAATCTGCTTTGGGTCTCGCCCGGCAGGGTGAAAAACTCGTCAGCTCCGGTCCGCTCTGCGATGCTTTTTAGGTAGTCGTGGCGGTCGAGAATTTCGATTCGCCCCGTGTAATCCATCGCCCGCAACGCAGCTACCACGCCCAGGCCCAGCACGCCGGCACCGTAGATAAGCACTTGGTTGGCCTGGACAAAATCCGCTCGCAACACGGCGTGCAAGCTGCAAGCCAGGGGGTCTACGAGAATCGCTTCGGTGTCGGGGATGTCGTCGTCCAGGGCGATGAGCTGACTTTCGTGGGCGACGAAGAATTCGCCCCACGACCCGCCGGTGGCGCTGTTATAGCCTATGCTCGTGCCCGGCGGCAGCTCAGCGTGCCCGCCATAGGTAGCGGAGAAATTTTCGCACACGCCGAAGTGCCCCTCGTTGCAGCGGTCGCACATAGGCTGGGTTTGGCGAGGTTTGCAGCCTAGCGTCGGCTCGACGAGCACCCGCCGGCCGAGCCAGCTCGAATCGACACCTGGGCCTAGCTGGTCGACCACCGCGACATTCTCATGGCCTGGTATCATGGGCATGGAACTATACGCCTGC
>QNCB01000361.1 GCA_003644335.1 Planctomycetota bacterium
AAGCGGAAAGTCTACAAACCAAACCCCAAAGCCGTGGCTGTCTACAAAAAACTCTACCTGCTATACAAACAAATCCACGACTGCTTCGGCACGACAAGCTGGAAAGGCAACTGCCACAACGTCATGAAAGAACTACTGGAAATCCGAACCCAAGCCAGGGGGTAAAGCGGTTGATTGGTGGATTGGAAAAACTTGATGCAGATGTGAATTTTTATTACAATCAGAGGCTATGGGTGAAATAAACAGTAGCGAAGAAATAGTTTCTCGTTTGCGCCAGCAGGTTCGCAATGATGCGGTCAGGATAACTCTCCATGCGAATCATGAAATGAACGAAGAGAGTATTTCGTATAGTTCTATGGCACAAGCTATGCTTACAGGAAAAGTTATTGAGAATTATCCAACCCATCAAAGAGGTGCCTGCTGTCTAATTTGTGGCAAAGATGCTTCTGGCCGATTTTTGCATATTTGCTGTACAACATCGTTGGATGTCATAATAGTAATAACAGCCTACGAGCCGAAGTTGCCCAAGTGGTTGGACCCCTACAACAGGAGATAATCAAATGAAATGCAGTATCCAAGGTTGCCCGGGAGACTACGAGAGCAAAGCAATTATCCACACCGTCCAACACGATGCGGAAGTATTTGTTTTTGAAAATGTTCCAGCTGAAGTTTGTAGCGTATGCGGAGATACCATTTTCTCCCCCACTACCGTTCAGCATATCGAAGAGCTTCTTGTCAGTCGCCGCCCGAAAAAAACCGTTCCTCTCTATGAATATGCGTAAACCCTCTGCCTAATACCATATTGTCGGGCGGCATGGCTACACCGCGGGTCTGCGGGGCAGCCATGGTGGCTTGGGCGTCTCGCCCACGCTACAAAAACAAAGCCTCCGCCCAGGCGGAGGCTTGTCCAATTCCCAACGTCAGCACGTCGGCATCCTCTCTTGTGCCGCACCCTCTCTTACTCATGCGGCGCCCTCGTTTATGCGGTTACTCCCGCGCTTACATCCTCAACCAGTTTTTCCAAAGTCGCCTGGAACAGCGGGTCGCTTTCCCGCATGCTTTTGACGGTTTTGTTCGCGTGAATAACGGTCGTATGGTCGCGTCCACCAAAATAACCTCCGATTTCCTCCAGGCTATGGCGGGTCAGGCTACGGGCCAGGTACATGCATATCTGCCTCGGCAAGGCGATGGAGCGGGTGCGTTTTTTCGACTGCAAATCGATCAGCCTGACGCTGAACCGCTTGGTAACCACATTGAGAATATCGTCGATCGTAATCTCTCGGCGGGACGACCGAGGCTCACTGCCAATAGCTTCCTCAGCCATAGCCAGATCGACAGGCCTGTCCGTTACCTGCGCGAGCATAGCCACCTTGGCCACCGTGCCCTCTAGTTCGCGAGTGTTGGAGTCTATCGTGCCAGCGATAAAACACACGACATCCTCGGGCAGTTCAATGCCCCGCAGGCGTGCCTTCGTGCGGAGTATCGCCACGCGGGTTTCGTAGCAAGGCCTGTCTATCCGGGCGACCAGGCCCCAGTTAAACCTGCTGATGAGCCTCTCTTCCAGCTGCGTTTCCTGCGGGCCTCGGTCGGAAGAAAGGATGATCTGCTTCTGCGTCTGGTAGAGCGTGTTGAAGGTGTGGAAAAATTCTTCCTGGCTTTGCTCGTGGTCGCAGAGGAATTGTATGTCGTCTACCACCAGCACATCGACATGGCGATATCTGTAGCGGAAATCGTGCAGCTTGCCCTGCTGGACGGCTTCGATGAAATGGTTCACAAAAGTTTCGCAGGTCAGAAATTGCACCCTCGCGTCGGGCTGGTCGTGCAAAATACGATGGCAGGCAGCCTGGAGCAGGTGCGTCTTGCCCAGGCCACTTGGCCCATGGAGGAACAGCGGGTTGTACGTCTTGCCCGGGGTGTCGCAGATGGCACAGCAAGCTGCGTGGGCCAGGCGATTGCACGGGCCTGAGACGAAGCTGTCGAAAATATAATCGTTGTTGAGTTCCAGCGGCGCATCTGCCGAAGCCAGGCCCGCCCCAGCCTGGGTTTGGGCAACAGCGGGAACGTCCGCAGCCTCAGCTTCCTGGGCATGGGTGAGAAAACAAACGCCCACGAGTCTGCCTGTCGCTTTTTGGGCCGCCTCGGTGAACAGCACCGCGGCATGGGCTTGACAATATGCTCGTTCCTTCGGGCCTGGGGTTTGTATTTCGAGCAGGCCATGGGCCAGGCTGATGGGTTCAAGCTGCGGGAACCACGGGCGGATAATATTCCCGCCGTTAGCTACAACGTCCTGGATTATTCGCTGCCACAAAGCACGGTCAACACTTGCCATATTTCTGGTTCCAATCCGTAATCGCACCAGCCCTCAGCGAAGGCCCCGCGGAAATAAATCCACGTAAACAAATTCCAACGGTGTCGATGATTTGGTCTGGTATGGCAATCCGTGCCTGTAGTTTCGAGTATCCCTCTCGCAAACTCAGTTCCATCTCAACGAAGCTGAGTGTACGCCCCAGCCCAGACGATGTCAAAACCAAAAACCGACAAAACCATTTTCGTGTCCGAGACTAAATCCTGATTTTACTGTTGGACCCCGTTGGCGGATATAAAACTGGTTGGTTATCCTGGGCAATTTCGGATTTTAGATTTCGGAATTCGTTTTTCTATTGCCTACTTGCCTATTGCCTAATCTCGGTCTGTTTGAGTAAAATGCTCCGCATGACAGTCGCGAAAAACACCAAGCCATTGGCTCTTGGCGTACTGCTCTCTGGCGGTGGGCGGACGCTTGTGAACCTTCTGGAGCACATCCAGGCCGGG
>QNCB01000362.1 GCA_003644335.1 Planctomycetota bacterium
AGCGGGCCTGTCTGGCTGGCGGAGGTGAGTATCGCGGGTTTGAACAGTATCAGCAGCAGCCCCAGGCAGGCCAATATTCGCAGGGCCAACAGCACGCCAAACCTGGCTGGGCCCAGGTATGTGTAGACAGACTAGTACAACACGCACACCGCTGTGGTCAGTTGAAAGGCCAGCATCGCCAGCCAGGCTGCACCAGCAGTGTTGACCTGTGCGACCAAAATTGCCCCCAGAAGCGTAACGGTGCCCGCCGTGGCAGCTGCGAGCAAACTCCGCCGAGCGGCAGGCCAATCGTCTCGCGCGAGTCGAACAGCTCCGTCTGCCAGCAAAGCCAACAGCAACGCCCCAGGCCCAGCAGCAGCTGCTATGCTCAGCAATCCAGCCCGTCGCCGAGAGGCTAGCAGTTCCCGCACGCCCCAGACGAGCAATATCAACGAGACGCCCCCTATCAATACCGCCGGGAGGTATCCCATCTTCGCAGCTTGGAACTCAAGTGTCATACAGCCTTCCTGATATGTATATGCCGTGGCTTGGGCATCTTGCCCAAGTTTTTTTCTTTTTTTACCGACCCGTGGCTATCCAGCAGACAGCCGCGGTGTAGCCACGCCACCCAGCGGACTGGCTTTTTATCTTCACGCTCTTCATGTGCTTTATGGTGAACTTTGTGCAAACTTCCACAGCCGAGGGCGGCTGTGCTACATTCACGGCAGAAAGTTCAGCTCGACCCAGTCGCGTTGCAGCTCGCCGCGTCTGCCGGAACCCGCTGATCGTTGAGTCTTGACGAACAACATATAGATGCTGTCCTTGGGACATTTTTCGACGGGAATTTCCCGCCTGCCGATGAAAAGTCTGCTCACCGTTCGCCTGCAGACATAACCGCCCTGGCGAACCTTTTTCACACCGCCCCGGTCAAAGCGGTGGATCTCCGGGCCCAGGTAAAGCCAATTGTGATATCGCCCGCTGTCGGAAATTTGCAGTATTTCGTCGGGGTTCATAGGCTCTTCTGAAATCCTGCTATCCTCACCGAGCAGTTGGTCCAGCCTGTCGCCCCGCATGGCTCGGTCGATAAGCTCGGGCCCAAACGAAGCCTGCACCAGCATCGAGCCAAGCTGGGAAAAATGGAACACCAGCGTAAAGGGCTTCTTCTCCAGCGCAGCCCGTCGGTTGCGGATGGGGATTTTCCTGCCGCCCTGAATAATGCCCAGCGTGAAATGCACTACCTGGTCGCCCGAGCTGGCCTGGATGTTCTTGTCCGAAACACACCCCCCCGCCGTAGCCACAATTCCAAGCAACATAAGCAGCAGGACGATTCGACATCGAATGTGAACAATCATTTTTTTCTCCCGGATGTTGTCAAAGACTCTCGCGTGCGATATTGTAACCATTCACACGAAAAAGATGAACCACGAATCCAACACTTATTTGCTAGGGCCATAATGAGCATGGCAAATAAGTGCTGGACTAATAAACGCGAATTATTGTAACCATTCACACAAAAACTAATTGCACCATGAAGGTCATGAAGACATTGAAGAATTTTGAAGATAAAAAAATAAACACTTCATATACTTCATATGCTTCATGGTAAATTTTTGTGTGGCCGTGAACGGTTACGGATTTTTTGAGGATTCAACTTGACTGGACTTTGGAAAACATTGGGCGTCGCGTTGCTCCTGGCTGGGCCTTTGGCCTGGGGTGGGCTGGTCGGCGCGTTTTTTACATACCTGCATAAGCGTTCACTAGGCAGAGGGCCGAGCTGATGGACGCGCTGATAGATGTGCTGAACTTGCATGTCCAGGCCGACTTGGCTGGGCCGATGCTGTGGGTGTCGCTGGTGTTCATAGGCCTGGGCGTGGGCGTGCTGACGGGCCTGTTCGGCGTCGGCGGCGGCTTCCTGGCTGTGCCGGCAATGAATATCCTCTTGGGCATACCCTACGAAATAGCTATCGGTTCGAGCCTGAACTTTATCGTCGGCACGAGCATCGCCGGGCTTGGCAAACACATCCGAGCCAAGCACGTCGAGGGCAAGACCGTTTTCGTCCTGGCCATCGGCAGCATGGTCGGAGCCGTCCTTGGCGACATGCTCCAGGACGTGATGATAGTGCACCTGGCCCGTGGCGACGAGGTAACCTTCGACAATATAATGACAGGCCTGTTTATCGTGCTGTTGCTGCTGACGGCCTGGGTGGTATTCGCTGGGCCTAAGGAACATCACACGGGCCTTTCGCCGATGCAAAGGCTGGGCGTCGGGCCTCGCGTGGACCTGCCAGGGGCGGGGCTGCTTGGCGTGTCTCTGCCGGGCATGATACTCACAGGCCTGGGCGTGGGCGTGGTAACGGGCATCTTCGGCATCGGTGGCGGCGTGCTGTTCGTGCCGATCTTGCTGCTGCTAGTGGGCCTAAGTGCGCATCAGGCAGTTGGCACGAGCCTGGGCGTGGTGCTGCTGGCATCGATAGCGGGCACGATAAAAAAAGGATACGCCGGCAAGGTCAGCCTGTCTGTGGCGATGGCTCTTTTGCTGGGCAGTGCGATAGGAGTACAGCTGGGAGCCTGGCTGTGCGTGAAACTCCACGCGAACAAACTGCGACGCGCCTTTGCGGGCATCGTTTTAATCTCCGCAATGCTCATGGCTGCGAGCCTGGCCAAAGACCTTATAACGCAAAGTTCACCATGAAGAACATGAAGCTGTTTTTTTTTCTAAAAAAATCTTCAAGCCCTTCATAAACTCCATGGTGCGATTCGCTTTCAAAAACCAATGGCTAAACATAAAGGTAAATCCAAACGGCGGATAAAGGACTGGCAGG
>QNCB01000363.1 GCA_003644335.1 Planctomycetota bacterium
ACGGTGAGCAGACTTTTCATCGGCAGGCGGGAAATTCCCGTCGAAAAATGTCCCAAGGACAGCATCTATATGTTGTTCGTCAAAACCCAACGCTCTGCGGGTTCCGGCAGACGCGGCGAGCTGCAACGCGATTGGCTAGAGCTGAACTTTCTGCCGTGATGCACAAAGTTCACCATGAAGCACATGAAGAGCGTGAAGATAAAAAGCCAGTAAAGAAAAAAAACGGAAAAAACACAACGCGTCGGGTGGCGTGGCTACACCGCGGCTGTTTGCGGGGTAGCCACGGGTCGGTAAAAAAAGAAAAAGACTGGATTCCCGCTTTCGCGGGAATGACAAAAAAAGGTAACCGTTCACAGCCATTGATAAAAAGTGCTGCAAAATACACAAACTGATTACACCATGAAGCACATGAAGATTTTTTAATTTTTTTAGATAACAAAAAAAGAACTTCATGCTCTTCATGTACTTCATGGTGATTTTTCGTGTAGCCGTGAACGGTTACAAAAAAAGAAAAAAAACTTGGGCAAGATGCCCAAGCTACGGCATATACATATTAGGAAGGCTGTATGACACTTGAGTTCCAAGCTGCGAAGATGGGCTACCTCCCAGCGGTACTGCTGGGGGGCGTCTCGCTGATATTGCTCGTATGGGGCGCGCGGGAACTGCTAGCCTCTCGGCGCCGGGCTGGGTTGCTGAGCGTCGCAGCAGCTGCTGGGCCTGGGGCGATGCTGTTGGCTTTGCTGGCAGACGGAGCTGTTCGACTCGCGCGGGACGATTGGCCTGCCGCTCGGCGGAGTTTGCTCGCAGCAGCCATGGCGGGCACTGCTATGCTTCTGGGCGCAACTTTGGTCGCACTGGTCGACACCGCCGGTGCAGCCTGGCTGGCGATCCTGGCCTTTCAACTGACCACAGCGGTGTGCGTGTTGTACTGGTCTGTCTACACATACCTGGGCCCAGCCAGGCTTGGCGTGCTGTTGGCCCTGCGAATATTGGCCTGCCTGGGGCTGCTGCTGATACTGTTCAAACCCGCGATACTCACCTCCGCCAGCCAGACAGGCCCGCTGCCCACCCTTGCGATATTGGTAGACCGCTCAGCTTCGATGTTCACCGCCGACGAGCCTAGCCTGCCAGGCCGACATGCCCAGGCCCTGGCGATGCTGCGTTCCCAGGCAGGCCGAATCAAACGACACTTCAGCCCGGTGTGGATACCATTCGCCGCCAAGCCAGGCCGGGCTGACTCATTGGTCGAGCTGGGCAATTTCCTGCCAACAGGCCCGGGCAGCGAGTCTACGGACATCGCCGCAGCCATCGCAGCGGCTGCGGACGCTAGCAGCGGGGGGGGCAAGCTGGCGGGAGTGATTCTGATATCCGACGGCGTCGCCAACACCCCGGGCGACCTGGCCAAACAGGCAGCCAAGCTTGAGGTGCCGATTTACGCCCTGGCTGTGGGCACGCCGGGCACGGGCCTGGCTGGGGCGAACCTGCAACTGCTCGCAGCTGACGGGCCTTGGCAAGTTTCCGCCAATATCGCGTCGCAAATTATCGCGCGCGTCAGCATAACGAACATGCCCAAAATTCCCTGCCAGGTGGCCCTATTCGAAGGCGACGACGCTATGCCCGTTGCCACCGCTGAGATATCGACCGACGAAAAAAACGCGACCGTCCCAGTCAAGCTGAACTGGACGCCGCGAGTGAAACCCGCTGGCGACAAATCCGCCACAGCCCCTGACGTGCGTAAGCTCAGGCTGAAAGTTTCGCCCCTTGGACAGGCTGCGGGCGAAACGAATCTTGCTGATAATATAGCCCAGTTGCATGTGCTGGTTACGAATCCGAAAATCCGCCTGCTGTACATCGAGGGCGCGATCAGGCCTGAATATAAGTACCTCCGGCGAGAACTCCAAGCCGACCCGAACGTGCAATTCGTCGGGCTGATTCGTATTTCCCCAAAAAAATTCTGGTCGCAGGGCAGCATCGACGGGCGGAAATTCGACCGCCTGCCAACCAGCCGAGAAGACCTGGCCGGGTTCAATGTGATAATCATCGGCAGCCTGGACAGCTCGTTTCTCACCGCCGAGGCGCAGGCGTCTCTGCGCGAGTTTGTCGTCGCCGGCGGGGGGCTTCTCATGATCGGCGGGCCTGGCAGCTTCGGCCCGGGCGGCTATGGAAACTCAGCCATCGCGACGGCTTTGCCCGTAGAGATAGGCCCGCGGTCGACAGGGGCCAAGCCTGGCAAGTTCGTGCCCATGCTGACCGCAGCGGGTGAGGTTCACCCTATATTTTCAGGCATTTCAGGATACTTCCCAGGCCCGCCCGGCAGGGGGGCAGAGCAGGGCCTGGCCAAGCTCCCGCCGTTGCAAAGCCTCGCGCGAGTCCGCCGGGCCAAACCTGCTGCGACGGTTTTGGCGGTGCACCCATCTGCTCGAAACGAAGCGGGACCTCTGACGGTTTTGGCGGTGCAGCAATTCGGAGCTGGACGCAGCGGGGCATTCATGGCGGGTGACACCTGGCTGTGGTATCTGCCGATGCGGGCGATGGGGTCGCAAAGTCCATACCATCGTTTTTGGGGCCAACTCGTCCGCTGGTTGGGCGGAGCAAAATCGAAAAACGCCCAGGCCCGCTCCGCAGCACTGTTGCGACTGGAAAAATCATATTGCAGGCTCGGCAGGGGGGTCAAAATTTCCGCCTTCGTGCAAGGTGTCGCGGGCAAGCCTGGCAGCGACGCTCAGGTCGTCTGCAAGATCAGGCCAGTTAAAAACAGCCAGCCCACCGCGAGCGTTACGCTCCTGCCCGCAACCGG
>QNCB01000364.1 GCA_003644335.1 Planctomycetota bacterium
AGCAGTTCCCGTCGGCGGTGCAGAGCGAAGTTAGGCAAGGCCAGGAGGATCGTCTCGCGGGTGGACTCGTCGCCATTTAACACCGGAGCTGAGCCTAGAATCTGGATTTGACTGAGAGCGATATCGAAGCCGAAGAGGTCGTGAGCCTTGGCTGAGATCGTCGCGTGGAGTTCGTCCCTAGTCATGTCCGGCAGCCTGATGCTGCGAATATGGATTTCGTCGCTACTGATAGACGAGACCACATGTCTGCCTTCAAAGTTGCCCTCGCGTCGGGCTTCGTCCAGCGCGTCGAGCAGGCCGACGTCGCCCTGGCCCCGTAGCCATTGCGCCCCAGCCACGACCGCCAGACGGCTGCCGACGGGCCTTAGTTGCAGCATCCGAACGCCGTCCGCTGCGATGGCTAGGCCTATAGGCCAGGGCCTGTGTTTATGCAAAATTTTCCACATCCAAACAATCCTTACTCGTCAAAAAACATCAAAATTCACCATGAAGTTCATGAAGACCATGAAGTTGTTTTTTTTGTTTCTAAAAAATCTTCATGTCCTTCAAGTTCTTCAATGGTGCGATTATTCGTATTTTTTGTAGCAGCGAATGTTTACTCGTCGTGATAAAAATCATCATCCGGCGAAACCACCCCTGTTTTCTCGTTGAAATACCAGCCTGCGTTGCCCCCCCCAGGCCCCGCCAAGCCAATCTCCACGCGGTCGGCTACGCGACGGTTCACATACGGGTTCCGCGGAATCCGCTCGATATAAGGCCCCAGCAAATGGGCATCCCCAGCCGAGACATCGCAGGCGACCCGTCCGAGTTTGTCCGTCCGCATCGTCAGCTGAGCAATGAACCTGTCGCGATGAGGCAATTGGCCCGCGTGCTGCCGGCGGTACAAATTTACCGCGCCCTGAAGTCTTTGCAACTCGACACGGAGCGTGGTATCCCGCGCGGAATCCGCAGCCTGGCTGAGTACAGGGACAACCACCGAGCGGAGGATCGCGAAAATCACGACCAAAATACCCAGCTCGATAAGCGTAATGGTTTTGCGAGGCCTGTTGCCCATGGCAACCTCCGACAAAGTTAGTTTCCAGCAGGGAGCGCAAAGCACACATAAACCCGCTCTAAGGAAATTATCGGAGGAAACCCATGCAGCTTGAGGAGATTGAAGGAAAAATACCCAATATTGGTTGACTGGTTAATTGGTTAGTAGTCGGGGTTCCGACTTTGCGAGAGTTTCTTTACCCCGCCACAAGCCTGGCCAGGGCTGGTTGCAGGTCGTGTCCCCACCGGACTATGCAGATCATCGCAGCCACCCACACCGCCACCGCCAACTGGAAAGGCCTGTCGCGGAATATCAGCTCCGTGGGGTCCATGTACGTGCCGCTTATCGAGAGCATCGCGAAACGGAAAACCGCGTAGACCATCACTGGCAGCGTGTACAACAGATATGTCGTGCCGAATCGCTCGACAGTCTGCGGGCTGGTGGAATATAGCAGGAAACCAATCACCGCCACGCCGGCACAAAGCGTTATCAGATGCGTGAGCAACTCCGGCGTGTAGCCCTGCAGCACGGGTCTGTGCCGCCCAGCCTGGTCGGCCTGGCCCAGAGTGTTAGCCTCGCAACGACGCTTGCAAAAACCCATGAACAGGCAGAGCGTAAAGGTGCAGACGAATAGCCAGGGACTCACCGCCACGCCGATAGCCAGGGCACCAGCTACCGCTCGCAAAACAAAGCCGAGGGCAATGCAGATGACGTCCAACAATATAAGATGCTTCAGCCCAAGCGTGTAGGCTAGTTGAAGCAGAACGTAGACCCCCAGCACAGCTGCGGTAGCGATGTTTGTATAAGCTATCGCCAGGCTCGCCAGGACCAAGAGAACCAAGGCTTCCGCCCCAGCTCCGCCCAGCGAGACCAGGCCCGCTGCTATCGGGCGGGTCTTTTTTTGCGGATGTAGCCTGTCTTTTTCGCGGTCGAAGATGTCGTTGAAAATATAGCATCCGCTGCAGGCCAGGCAAAACGCAAGTACAGCCCAGGCTGCCTCGCCCCAGGCCGCCCCGTCGCCCATCCGCATAGACAATACCACCGGAAACAACACGACGATATTCTTGATCCAATGTCTGGGACGAGCTAATTGCACCGCTAATTTCAAGTTCACCTTCAGGTATCTCCACCAAACCTATAACAACGCCATTTTTTAATAATCTTATTTTGCTTATCAAAAGCGATAAAATCCATAGCATTCGGATGCTTTGGCAATGTTTTATCCGCTTGCCATTGAATATCAACATCAGTAGCACCAACAGCCTCTGTTATTGCTTCGTCAGTCAAGTGTCCTTTGCCAGTTGCCGCAAGGCTACCATACAATATCACCCTGATATGCGAGGGCTTACTGCTTAACCCAGCTACAAAAAGCTGCGCAGCTCCTGCCGGTGCCATACTGTGAGAACTTGAAGGCCCTTTGCCAATTTTATAGATTGTTTTAACAGAATGCTTTTGATTTTACTATATGTTATTATTTTTTTTACTACTCATGAGACAGAATTCAGTAGTAACATTATATTTTTTATAAATCCAATATCCTTATTGCGTTTTCTCTTGCCACCTTTTGAAAAACATCTTCTGAAATTTTCTTCAAGTCACGCAATTCAAGCAGGAAATCTATCAGCGGAGTTGGTGTATCCGGTGCGCATATGTCAGTTCCAAACATCAGCCTGTCTTGGAATTCATTCAAAAACCTAACCGCATATTCTGCATCGCGAGCCAAAGCATTGTGTCCGCTGCTGGCAGAAATGTCGCCATA
>QNCB01000365.1 GCA_003644335.1 Planctomycetota bacterium
CATTTTTGCCCATCGACGGTTAACAGCCCCGCCCGGCCGGGGCCAGCCCCGACGAGAACGGCCAGGCCTTTTGTGTTGTTTTGTCCATAGTCCATATAAATCAGTGTAGACTGCGGAATACGAGAAATAAATACGAAGTCCGAGTGTCGAAATTCGAAACTTTTTACATGGACAGACAAGATAAGCCGGATTTTTTAAAGGTAATCAGAAATAACGTGAAAAAAAAATCTCAGCGGGCTAAAGAAACCCCGAGAGCTGGCGATAATCCTAACAGTAGGAAAGTCAGCATATGTCCCACCGAGGGACAGTGGAGTTTGACATGGTTCAGCAGGCGACGCTTAAAATGGGCAATATAGAGAAGCGGAAATATCCGCGCTGGACTTGGCACGCTGACGTGCAGGGTCTTTATGTGGACGAGCAAGGCCATCGCGTGGTCGAGCAGCTTCAGGCGTTGGATATTTCCAGGCGAGGCTTAGGTGCCGTGGGTAGCAAGTCGCATCGCGTCGGCGAGAAGTTTGTCATCACTCTGCCCGAGCCTGACGGGCGAAATCGATACGTCCACGCCAAGGTCGTCCGGTGCAATATGAAAGACGACGGGGCACATCTGGGGCTTGAGTTTAACGATTTTCCGACCGAGCTTGGGGCCTGGCTAAACGTCCGCATGAGCATGGCTGCGTAGGTCTCTACAATTTTTTTCGAGGGAATCGGGGGCGGCAAGCAACGAAATCTTCGCCACATAGGCGGGGTCGTCGTATTGGCGTCGGAGGGACGCCGGGACTCCTGTCGGGAGTCCTTTTTTTTGCGCATTTCCAAAATCCTGTCGTATTATGCCCCGTTTATATTACGCCTCTGTTAAGCACGAATGGGAGATTGATTTCGGATTGTGGATTTCGGATTATTTTTCACACGAACCTCCCAGTCGAGGGCGGCTAGGCTATATTTTTGCAATTGACTCGTTTGTATTTTGTTGCCCGCGTTGGCTTGTTGGGCGTACAATATCGGCAGGCAAGGGCGTTGGAATTGTTTCTGGAGCAGACCTCATGGACATACCGGTTGAGCTATCCCGGATTTTAATAACCGAACTCGGCGACAGCCAAATCATCTTCCTAAAAGAGATCGACGGCGAGCGGACGTTCCCGATTCTCATAGGCCTGTTCGAAGCCAAGGCCATCGACGACCGACTTAAAGGCGTCAAGTTTCCCAGGCCCCTGACCCACGACCTGCTGGCTAACACCATCTCCGCGATGGGCGGCACGATGGAGAAGGTGCTGATATCCGACCTCCGCGACCACACGTTTATCGCTTCGCTGTTCATTCGGCGGGACGGCGAGGTCATCGAGATCGACGCCAGGCCGTCCGACGCGATCGCCCTGGCAACGGGGACGCCCGCGCCGATATTTGTCGCTGAGAAGGTCTTTGAACTTATCATGGGTTCAGGCCCGCAAACCCGACAGGGCAGGCTGGAACTGCTGCGACAACGTAGCGAGATATTGGCGGAGCAAATCAGGCTGCTACAGGAAATGCTCGACGACGAAAGTTTCAGAGAGTCTATATCCCAGGACGAGGCGGACGGCTATTTTCAGCAACTCCAGCAGATGCGGACCGAACGGCAAGCCATAATGGAAATCCTCAATAGGTTGAAATAGAGTGGCTATCGAACTCCCCACGTGTCATTTGTGTTCCGTTATTTTGTCTTTACTGACTAATTATTTTTCATCTTCATGCCATTCATGGCGCAATTCGTTTTTGTTCGCGTTCCTTTTTTTGCGCGGGCTTTGGCAGTTTCCCTGCGCGGATTAGTTCAGCCCGGCGGGTCAGAAACGCCTTGGCTTGCCGGGCGGGAGTCATTCGGCGGAGCTGGTCGCGTTGCTCCGGCGTAAAGCTCGCCAGCACCACCCCCAGCCAACGGGCCTGGGCGCGTCGCGCTTTGGCAGAGGCAGCCGCAGCTCGCTCGTATTGGGCAAGCAACTTCTGCTGCTCCTCAGGACTCATTTTGAGAAAGACAATGGCCTCTCGGCGGGCGGAACCGGTGCCCCCACCTGCGGGAGAGAAGACGTCTCGGCCCGCCTCGACGAACTGGTTGGAAACGACGCTATGCCGTCGCGCTTGTGGCGTGGGGCTGGCGAAGTGGAGCATGAGGCCTAGGATAATCGCAGCGGCGGCCGCGACGCCCGTAGCCCAGTGCAAAAATCGTTCTGTCCGTGAAACAGCGGGTCGCCTGACCTGGCTGGCTATCTGATGGGCTAGCTCAGCTGGGACTTCAGGCCCGGTCCACGTATCCAGCACGTCGCTTAGCGATTGCATCTGACGCCGAGCCTGGGCCCAGGCGGGGTCGCTCTCGACCAGCTTGTCAATCTCGTCGTTGCGACGCGGGTCAAGCTCGCCGTCAAGCCAGGCACAAAGATCTGCCAATTCGGACTCTGAAAGTTTTTCACCCATGGTCATAGCCACTCCCTGCCTATGCAATGAACCTTCGATACACCCAGGTAAACCCCACAGGCCTGGAAAAGGCTCGCACTTTTATATTTTTTTTCACAGCCATCCCATCCACTGATTATGGGATGGCTGTGTTCTTTTTTGTCATTCCCGCGCAGGCGGGAATCCGGGCAAACTCAAAACTCGGTGAATGCCCCCATGGATTCTCGCTCCCCGATCGGGTCGAGGACGAGCTTCGCGGGAATGACAAGAAAAGTACTTCATGTGCTTCATGGTAAATTGTTGCGTAGCCGTGAACGATTACCCCGGAAAAACAAACCTGTTGTTGAACCGGGGTTGTCAATCGCATAAGCTAC
>QNCB01000366.1 GCA_003644335.1 Planctomycetota bacterium
CTGCGTGCGATTCTGCGAAGGCGTCTGCACGAGAAACCAGATCGACTCGCCCGTGGATATCATGCACCTCAAGCGGTTCATTTCCGACTGGGAACTCGAACACGCCGAGGAGATAGAAGAGGCTGTTGAGAAGCCCGAAGTTACCCGCGAGGAAAAAATAGCGGTCATCGGCGCGGGCCCAGCGGGCTTGCAGGCTGCGGCGAACCTCACCAGACAGGGCTATGCGGTAACGGTTTTCGAAGCCCTGCCCGCCCCTGGCGGCATGATGCGATACGGCATACCGGACTACCGCCTGCCTAAGGATCAGCTGGATTTGGAGATAGACATCATCCGCAAGCTCGGCGTGGATATTCGTTGCGGCGTGAAGATCGGCGAGGACATTACCCTGGCGGATTTGCGGAAAGACTACGCCGGCGTGCTGCTGGCGGTCGGGGCGCATGTTGGCAGCAAGATGGGCCTGGACGGCGAGGACGACACGGCGGGGGTTTGCGACGGCGTGGAGTTTCTGCGGAATTTAGCCCATGGCCAATCCATGGACATCGGCGAGAAGGTCGTCGTGGCCGGCGGCGGCAACGCAGCTATCGACGCAGCTCGGACATCGGTTCGGCTGGGCAAGAAAGTTACCGTGGTCTATCGGCGGACGCGATCGGAAATGCCCGCGGACGACCGCGAGGTCGAAGAAGCTATCGAAGAGGGCGTCGAGTTTCTCTTCCTGGCCAACCCGACGGAGATTCTTTCGACGCCCCTGGGCGGGGCGAAAAAAATTACAGCTGTGCGGTGTCAGCGGATGAAACTAGGCAAGCCCGACGAATCCGGCAGACGGCGACCCGTGCCGATCGAGGGCGACACCTTTGAACTCCAGGCGGACGCTCTGATACCCGCCATCGGCCAAAAGCCCGAGCTGACCTGGCTGGGCGACGAGCTGAAAACCACGCGATGGGGCACGCTGGATGTCGACGAAAAAACCCTGGCAACCTCGATGGAAGGCGTCTTTGCCGGCGGCGACGCTGTCTCGGGCCCAGCCAGCGTCATCGAAGCCATCGCCCACGGCAACCACGCCAGCGAAAATATGCACCGCTATCTCCGCGGCCAGGAGCTGCTCCCGCCGAGAGAAAGTGCGATACCGATAGCCTACCCCGACCTGACGGGCCGAGTGGAGCCTGAGGTTCAGCGGGTCGACGTGCCGATGATAGACCTCCAGCAGCGAACCTCCACGTTTGACGAGGTCGAGACGGGTTACACCGCTGAGGATGTCGCCATCGAAGCCCAGCGGTGTATGCAGTGCGGCATTTGCTCGAACTGTCAGGAGTGCGTGCGGGCGTGCAAGGCTGACGCTATCGACCACAGCCAGGTTGCAACATACAGCGACATCGATGTCGGCTCGATAATCCTCTGCCCCGGAGCGGAGCTGTTTTCCAAGCAGGCCAACTTCGACCTGGGCGGCTCGCGGTACGCCGATGTAATTACCTCCATGGAGTTCGAGCGGATACTCTCAGCCTCGGGCCCGACGGGAGGCCACGTCGTCAGGCCAAGCGACGGCAAGGTGCCAGCGAAAGTAGCTTTCCTTCAGTGCGTCGGCTCGCGCGACATTTCCTGTCACAACGGCTACTGCTCCAGCGTCTGCTGCATGTACGCGGTGAAGGAAGCGGTCATCGCGCACGAGCACGAGAAGCGAGTCCACCCGACGATTTTCTTCATGGACGTCCGAGCCTACGGCAAGGATTTCGACAAATACTGCACCCGCGCGCAAGAGGAATATGGCGTGCGGTTCGAGCGGTCGCGCGTATACAACATAGAGCGCGACGAGCAGAGCGGCCAACTTGTGTTGCAGTACACCGACGCCAAGGGCCAGGTCGCCCGCGAGAATTTCGACATGGTCGTCCAGTCTGTCGGGTTCACCGCCCCTGCGGAGTTGCGACACCTGGCCAATAAGCTGGGCGTGCGTTGCGACGAGTATGGCTTCGTGTGGACGGACCCGGACTTCCCGCTGCAGACTTCGCGCGAGGGTATTTTCGCAGCTGGTGTCGCAGCTGGGCCTAAGGACATTCCCGAGACGGTCGTTCAGTCATCCGCTGCTGCCTGCCAGGCTGGTCGGCTGTTGTCCGAGGCGGCTGGCACGCTGACCCGCGAGCCTGAGTACCCGCCGGAGATGGACCTCTCCGCCGAGGCTCCGCGCATCGGCGTGTTCGTATGTCATTGCGGCATAAACATCGGCGGCGTTGTGGATGTGCCTTCCGTGGCGGAGTATAGCAAGTCGCTCCCGGGCGTGGTTCACGCTGAGGAAAATCTCTACACCTGCAGCCAGGACACGCAGGAGCATATCCGCGATGTGATTATCGAGAAAAACCTCAACCGCGTGGTGGTGGCTTCGTGCACGCCGCGGACGCACGAGGCGCTGTTCCGCGAAACCCTGCGAGAGGCTGGGCTGAACCCCGACCTGTTCGCTATGACCAACATCCGCGACCAGTGTTCCTGGGCGCACATGAACGAGCCGGAGGCAGCCACGGCCAAGGCGATGGACCTGCTGCGGATGGTCGCTGCCAAGGCCAGGCTGCTCAAAGCACTGCACGCGGAGAAGATGCCCGTTATCCAAAAAGCTCTGGTCATCGGCGGCGGCGTAGCTGGCATGCACGCAGCCATGGCCATCGCAGACCGGGGCTATGAAGTCTTCCTCGTCGAGAAGGAAAAAGAACTCGGCGGCAACCACCGACAGGTTCGCACGGGTTTTGACGGACAGGACTACGGCAGGCTGTTGGATGAGTGTCGCGAGCGGCTGGGCACATTCTCGC
>QNCB01000367.1 GCA_003644335.1 Planctomycetota bacterium
GGTCTATCGCGAGTTGCTAGCTGACGCGCTGACGCCGGTCTCGGCTTATCAGCGGTTGGCCAAGCCTTTGGGCTATGCGCCAGCCAGCCATTCTTTTTTGCTGGAGAGCGTGGTTGGCGGCGAGCGGATCGCGCAGTATTCCTTCGTCGCTGCCAATCCCGAAGCTGTTTTCACTGCCCGGCGAAACGAAATCCATATCTCGCGGCCTAATGGCCAGGACGAAACCATCACCAGCGAAGACCCGCTAGCTGAGTTGGCCCGGCTGCTCGAGCCTTACCAGACGGTGCACCTGCCGGGCTTGCCGCGTTTTTGCGGGGGGGTCGTGGGCTTTGCCGCCTATGACATGATCCGCTACTACGAAAACCTGGGCCCCGGCCCGGAAGACGACCGCAACATCCCGGACTTGTCATTTGGCTTGTACCGCAACATGGTCATCTTCGACCATGTGTGCAAGACCATCAAGGTTGTCGCCAACGCACACGTTACCGACGACCCGGGCCAGGCCTACGCCGAGGCAGCGGAGTCCATCGAGCGGACGGTCGCCCAGTTGCGAGAAGGCTGTGACCGGGCGGTTGGCGAGATAACTCTGCGGGGCATTCCGCACAAGCCATACCGTAGCACATTCTCGCGCGAAGCTTACATGGAGGTCGTCGAGGGCTGCAAGGAATACATCAAGGCTGGAGATATTTTCCAGGTCGTGCCCTCTCAGCGGATGATGGTCGAAACCATAGCCAGCCCGTTCGATATCTACCGCGCGCTGCGGGTGGTGAACCCATCGCCATTCATGTTCATACTTGACTCGCCGGACGTAACGCTCGTGGGGGCAAGTCCGGAGATTCTCTGCCGGGTGGAGGACGGCGTGGTAACCAACAGGCCACTGGCTGGGACTCGCAAGCGAGGCAAGACGCCCGAGCAGGACGCCGAGCTGGAAGCGGAGCTGTTGGCTGACCCGAAGGAACGGGCGGAGCATATCATGTTGGTAGACCTGGCTCGCAACGACGTCGGCAGGGTGGCTGAGCCCAGGACGGTCGAGCTGACCGATGTGATGAGCGTCGAGCGGTATAGTCATGTCATGCACATCGTCTCGGACGTCAAGGGCAAGTTGGCCCAGGGCAAGACCGCCTTCGACGCGCTGCGGACGGCCTTGCCGGTCGGCACGGTGAGCGGTGCGCCGAAAATCCGCGCGATGGAAATTATCGACCAGTTCGAGCACACGCGTCGCGGGCCTTATGGCGGAGCTGTGGGCTATGTGGATTTTTCCGGCAATATGGACATGTGCATCGCACTGCGGACAATGGTCATCGTCGGCGACAAAGCCTACATCCAGGCAGGCGGCGGCGTGGTGGCAGACTCCGACCCGGGAGCGGAATACGACGAAACCATAAACAAAGCCAAGGCACTGATGCGAGCGATAGAAATAGCAGAGGCAGGCTTCGGCGAATAACAAAACGAATATCCAATATTCAACCCAGCACTTATTTGCGGAAACTTAAAATGTCGTTGTTTTGTTGTTTGGCTATAATTTTTAAAAATTTGCAAATAAGTGCTGGGAATTTCCAATAACGAAGGAAAAAAACAGAAACAAAAAAACAACAAACTACGAAACACGCGAAAGAACGCGAAAACGGATTTGTTGAAAAAACAACATCAGTGTTCATCCGTGTTTATCCGTGGTTCTGTTTTTGTGTGAACGGTTAGACCAACTATAATATGCGAAAAATATGTGAAAAATTTATGGCGTTGTTCTCGCGGGTTGCGATGGTTGGGTGGCATGGCTACACCGCGGCTGTTTGCGGGGTAGCTATGGGAATTGCACTTGCGGGTTGCATTCCGAGATACACCAAGCCTCTGTATCCCGGGCCTACTACTCAGGCTGGGCGGAACTTTGAAGCTCTCTGGCAGGGCGCCCGTCGCGTGCTGACACAACGAGGCTTCAAGCTTGACCGCCAGGACAGGCGCGATGGCGTGATGGTAACATACGCCGCGACGCGTGGCCATTTCTTCGAACTTTGGCGACGCGATGCAGCCAATATTTTCAGCCTGCGTGAAAACACGACGCAGAAAATCTTTCGCGCGGTGAAGGTCTCGCTGCATCGCGTGGAAGGCACCGATCGCTACGACCTGAAGGTCGAGGTGCTCGCTGCCCGGTCGGACAAGGAGCCAATCCAGCTGAGCGACACTTCCCAGGTTTCCAGGGTGGCCAGGGGGCCTGCTTTGGAGTCGACCAGACGCGGCGCGACCATTGAGAAAATGCTGACGTTCGACGACCTCCGCCGCCGGCCGCCCGGGGACGACCTGCGAAGCGGCTCGGCTGGGGGCGTGACCAAAACTACCCTGACCCCGCTGGGGCGAGACAGCGACCTCGAAGCCGACCTGGCTGAGGCTATCCAAGACAAAGCCAAGCGATACGACCCGGCAAAATCAACAGCCTGGATCACGCCGTAGGAATCATTATTGGATTTGGGATTTGGGATTTATTTCGGGTCACCGTGGATATGCGGGGTGTGCAACCACGTTGGACGATATCGTGGTTGCAAAAACACGCAAGAATCTTATAGAAACACGCAACAAATCCATCTTAAACTAATCTAAAATAGCGCCCAGTTTTTGGGGAGTACTATAGTTACTCAAACTGACCGATTTTCAGTAACCAACCGTGGGGTTGTTGACTGGTTGATTAGTTAACTGGTTAACTGGGAAAAGATTACAAAACAAATACGCCAAAGCTCCGTGCCCAGATAAAACCTGAAAAACACAAAGGTTTCGACGCTATAAAAATTTGTGTA
>QNCB01000368.1 GCA_003644335.1 Planctomycetota bacterium
CGACACTTGCCGATAAGCCCGGTACCCTGAGCATATTTCGCGATAGATTCCTCCAGCGGAACCCGCCCGCTTTCGATCTCGCCGACCAGTTTCTCCAACTGGGCCAAAGCCTGCTCGAATGTTATATCCTGCGTGTTTTCCTGCGACATAATTAGACCTCATATTTTACGATTCGTTATCGTGCAGCTTGGCGGTAATTGTAAGCGTCTTTCACTCGCCAAGGAAGCAGTATATTTCAAGCCTGGCCTGAAGTGTAGCGTGGGCATCTTGCCCATGTTTCTTTTTCTCTTGTAATACATGCAAAATAAAAGGGTTATAGGTTTTTTCGCATTTTATCAAAAAACTATCAAAAAACTATCAAAAAAAACTGCAAAAACCCCTTGACAGATCGGCATTCTTGCCATATACTGCTGATTGTAGCTTTTAGTAATTTGTTCTTGCCCCAAGATGCCCTGAGCCGGGCCTCTCGATGGAAGGAAGGGATGTAAGATGAGAAAGATTATGTTCTCTGTAGCTGTGGTGTCTTGCCTCGCGTTGCTGGTTCTCCTCTCTGGTTGGGCCAATGCTGATGTAGCAGCTTCCGGGTCTGCTGGTGTGGAAGGTGCTCCGGTAGCATCTACAGGATTGGCTTTCGAGCCTGCGGTGATGGCGATTATCGGCGTTGGTTTCCTGGCCTTGCTGCCTTTGCGAAGCAAAAGACGCACTGCGAAATAAACCAAAAGTTTTGCCGCCAGCGATAGTCCTCTGTCAATGAGCGACTTGAGCGTTTAGCTGGGACATTTTGTTCACGGGGTTGCGGGGGTTTCTCCGCGTTTTTTTTGCGCGGAACGTAACCGTTCACGGCTACACAAAAATTCACCATGGACGGCGGGGATTCGGTTGGTCTTCGCATTTTTTTTTAGCTCCTACGGAGCTGTCTATCCATCTGATTATGGGATGGCTGTGTAAAAAAAAATAAAAAAAAAGCTACAAATTTCGCTCTTCACGTGAACAATGGGGGTTCCAATTGCGTATTATCGCAAGGCTGCTGTGGATGGCAGCTGTTCATTGGGTTGAAAGATGGCTTGATAGGCCATGCCCGTAATGTTTTACAGGAGATTGCAACGTGAAGAATTGGAAGAAGATTTCGGTAGCTGTCGTTTGTACCCTGACCTTTGGTAGTCTGGCCATCGCGGAAAAAGATGCCCCCGCCGCCAAGCCCGCCGCCCAGCCGAGTTCAAAGCCGGCTACTCAGCCAGCTACTCAGCCGGCTACTCAGCCCGCGCCGAAGATAACAGCTCCGCCCAAGCTCCCAGCCGTGGCTGCGACTGTCGGGCAGGAGGAAATCTCCGGCGATAAGATCAACAAAATCGTGGATGAGAATCTCACGGTGGTCAACGCCCAGGTTCAAAACCAGATGGCTTCCATTCCCGCCGACCGCCGGGCTAGTGTCGTTGGCAACTTGCAGTCGCGGGTGGACGTCCTGCCGGCGCGAATCCGTAGCCAAATGATTTTCCAGGACCTGCTCAAAAATTTCATACGCAGCCAGAAAATCGAAGTTTCCCCAGCCGACATGGACAAGGTCAAGCAGCGACTGGCCGAGGCTGCCAAGGGCCAGGGCGTTACCGTCGAGGCGTTGATGAAAAGGGCGGGCATTACCCAGGGGGACCTTGCCGACGAAGCCCGCGTCGCGGAGTTCCGCAAGCAGACCCTCGCGCCGGAAAAAGTAGCTGCGGTTATCAAGGACAACCCCAGCTACTTCAATGGCACCGCGGTACAGGCCAGCCATATCCTCATGCAGTGCGAGCCGACCGCGGCCACCGCCCGGCAGAAGGCGATCGTTGCCAAGCTCGAGAAAATCGCAGCTGACATCAAGGCTGGCAAGACCACCTTCGAGGTCGCAGCCAAGGAATTCTCCTCCTGCCCGTCCAAGGTCAAGGGCGGCGACCTGGGCGAGTTCACCTTCGAGAAGATGGTGCCCCCATTTTCCGTCGCAGCCTTTGCTCTCAAGCCCGGCGAAGTTTCAGGTATCGTCCGCACGAGCTTTGGTTTTCATATTATAAAGGTTGCCAAGCGAGTCGAAGGCAAGGAAAAGGTCGACCCGGAATTGCCCAAGAACAAAAAATTGGCTGAGATGATACTGCTCGAAGAAATGAACGGCAAAATCATCGCCCAAGCCCTGGCTGGCTGCCCCATCGTTATCATGGAAGTACAAGCAGGCAAATAGGCAACAGGCTCGGTGTCGTGGCTGGGAATGCCGCAACCACGGCACCGAGCTTTCGCGGGAATGACAGAAAAAAATGGATTCCCGCCTGCGCGGGAATGACATGGGGGAGACGAACGGGCATTGGTTGTTTTTCAGCCATTCGGCATTTGTCATTGATTCCTCATTCGGATTTCGGAATTCGTCATTTGCCGTCTTGTATCATAGCCGCCTTTTTGCTTCTTATCGGGAAGTGGTGTATAATATGGTTGGCTGGATGTGTGGAAGGCCGCTCTTCGCCTGTTACAGAGTACTTGCGCGGAGGGAGGAAAGTCCGAGCACCACTGGATTACGGTGGTGGGTAACGCCCACCGCTTGGCGCTGATTTCAGTGCTGGGTAGGGAAAGTGCCACAGAAAATATACCGCCCCGCACTAATTTACCGCTTGCCGTATAACGCGGCTGTTTCAGGCTGCGATATGCGCGGTAAATTAGTGCGGGGTAAGGGTGAAATGGTGCGGTAAGAGCGCACCGCGCGGGCTGTGAGGTCCGTGGCAGGGTAAACCCCACCGGGTGCAAGGCCAAGCAGTAACG
>QNCB01000369.1 GCA_003644335.1 Planctomycetota bacterium
CTTTTGTTTCTTTGTCATTCCCGCGAAGGCGGGAATCCAGTTTTTCTGTGTGTTTTTTCGTGTAATAATTAGTGTTCATTCGTGGTTCGCTGTTTTTGTTTTTTTGCTTTTACTGATAACTGATAACTTTTTTCAAGTTTCTGTCACCCTCATCACTTCTTCCACGGTGGTTCTGCCTTGGGAAACTTTATCCAGTCCGTCTTGCTGGAGGGTCTTCATGCCACTTTCAACTGCGAAACATTTCAGCTCGGTAATCGACGGGTTCGAGCCTATGACAACGCGGATTTTTTCGTCGAGTTCGAGGAATTCATACAGGCCCAGCCGTCCTTTATAGCCGGTCTGACGACAATTGTCACAGCCTCGGCCTCGGAACAAAGTTACGCCCTCATAGCCCATGCGTTTGAGATATTCGCCTTCAATTCTGCTATCCAGCGACACTTCCTCTTTGCACTCGGAACATATCCGCCGCACGAGTCTCTGGGCCAAAATTGCGTTTACCGCGGCACTTATCAGGAATGGCTCGACGCCGATATTTATCAACCTGGTGATACTGCTGGGCGCGTCGTTGGTGTGCAGCGTCGAGAGCACCAGATGGCCTGTCAGCGAAGCCTGTACCGCGATGCGTGCGGTTTCGGTGTCGCGAACTTCGCCTATCATCACGATGTCGGGATCCTGACGCAGCAGGCTGCGCAGGGCGGCACTGAAAGACATGCCGATAGTATCGTGGACGTTGACCTGGTTTATCCCGCTCAGCTCATATTCCACGGGGTCTTCGACGGTCGAGATATTCAGCTTGTCGCGATCCATTATTTGCAAGGCTGAGTACAGGGTGGTGCTCTTGCCGCTGCCGGTTGGGCCTGTAACCAGCACGACCCCGTGAGGCTGAAGGATATGATGTCGGAACCGCCCGAGTATCTCCGGCGAGAATCCCAGGTTCTCCAGCCCGACGGAAATCGATCGGTTGTCCAGCAGGCGGATAACGCACTTCTCGCCGTGAACGGTCGGCAGGGTGCTGACTCGCAGGTCGATGCTGCGCCGTTGCACCGTAACGCGAATCCTGCCGTCCTGGGGCAGGCGACGTTCGGAGATGTCGAGATTGGCCATGATTTTCAGTCTGGAAATCACTGCGGCGTGCATTTGTATCGGCGGGGCTGCCTGCTCAAAAAGTATGCCGTCCATGCGAAACCGCACACGCAGCTTCTTCTCGCCAGGCTCGATGTGAATATCGCTGGCCCCTTCCGTAGCCGCGTTGGAGATGAGGAAATTTACGTATCGAATGACTGGACTCTCCCCAGCCATCTGCTCGAGGTCGCGGTCGTTGTCGGTTTCCGTGTCGACAACCTCGACGGTATCCTCGTCGAAGTCGCGGACAATCTCGTCGACGTGCTGGCTAGGCCCAGCTGAAAAATCGTCGATAATTTTGCGGATATCAGCCGACGGCGTTACCAGCAAATTCACCGGACACTTCAGCCGACGGCGGAAATCGTCGATGAGAAAAATATCAGCCGGGTCGGATATCGCGATGACAATGGCCTCCTCTTCCCAGCGAACTGGCAGGACGACTTTGTTGCGGAGATATTTCTCTGGCAACATCGCATAAGCGTCGGGGGAAACTTCCTCAGGCTCGACCCGCGCGAATGGTAGCCTGAAATAAGAAGCTGCCGCCTGCAACGAACGCAACTCGTCAATGGCACCGATGCTAACCAGGGCTTCGAGAATGCTCAGCTTGGGTTCGTCCGCCATTTTCTTCTGGGCCAGGGCAAGCTGATCCGCGGTGATATGACCCTGCGACAAAAGCAGGCGTTCAGGCCCAGTTGGGGCAGAAGCATCTGCAATCTGAGCGGGACGCCAAAGGTCGTCCTGCCCAACGGCACCGGCCCCGCCAACCTCAACAGAAGGCGCCCCCAACTCAGTTGTCCCATCAGATGATATCATTCCAAAACTTTCAAACTTAAAAAAAATAATCAGTTGTCATTTATCAGTAACCAGTAAAAGCAAAAACAGCAGAAACAGCGAACCACGGATAAACACTGATTTTTTACTTCTTTTTCTTTTTTTTCTACTTACTTTTTTCTTTGCGTTCTTTGCGTTCTTTGCGTTCTTTCGCGGTAATTTTTTTTCTTTGTCATTCCCCAGCACTTATTTGCAAAACTGTAGAATGTCGAAAACTTTTTACATGAGCTAACAACTCTCTGAAACTTTGCAAATAAGTGCTGGGGAATCCATTCTTTTTCTGTTTTTACTGATAATTGATAACTTTCCTTACTGCGGCATATTCAAAACATGCGTCTTATCCTGCCATCGCAGGACTACTTTCGCAGGCGCGATTCGCTCTACCTGCCAGCCGGCGACGACTTGGCCCTGGGTAACGAACTCGCCCGAAATCGTAGCTGACGAATTATTGCCCATCACCAACACCGACTGAAGCTGCAACTGTTTCACAGGCGGAGCTGACGGAGCAGCCGGTGCGGAGTTCTCCTTTGCCTCAACTAGCTGATCTTTGCCAGGCGGAGGCTCCCAGCCAAATGTTATAAACGGGTTCACGGGCAAGGCTGCCAGGGGCACCTGTCGCTCGCTTGCTTTGTGATAAAAATTGGCTACCACACCCCCCTGCCCCGCGGAATCCCGGGCCACGATGCGATTCATATCAGCCAGGCCCGCTTGCACCATCACAGCGTTGCTGCCTTCCCTAGCCGTCGGGCCTGCCTTGCCAGCTGCGTGACTTTCCCACAGCACCCAGCCGATGCCCACGAGAAACAGCACGCCCATCA
>QNCB01000370.1 GCA_003644335.1 Planctomycetota bacterium
ACATGATAGGTTTCGATGCAGGCGTCGACCATAGCGTGGGCTTCGATAGCCTGCTGGTCAAACGTTGCCCGCTTGCCGCCTCGTGGATACCAGCCATCCGAGCCGATGGGCGAGAAAAAGCCCGCTTCGTTCGTCTGCAGCTCGATAAGCCAACCCAGTGCGCGTTTGCCGAGGTCTATCATGTCGCCCCGCTGCATCCACTTGCCGCTCATTATCAGCACGTGTGGCAGCTTGGCGTTGGCGTAGGACAAAATATCCTCGCACCAAGGCCAATCGTCGGACATGTGTTTCTGGAACTCGTCGAAAAGTTTCTCCGCAAGCAGGCCACGATATCTGCGGATTTCCGAGTCGCCCCCGAACCGCCGGAGATACGCCTGAATGCCACACAGCGTAAAGGCCCAGGCCCGCGGCGAGGTGAAATTATCCACCGCTCCAAGCCCAGCCAGGAAAAGTCTCGACGCCAGAGTTATCATGGATTCGTGCGGACACAACGCCACCGCCGTACCAAGCCCCCACAGCGTTCTGCCATGGGAATCTTCACTGCCGGCGTCCTCAAGCCACTGTCGGTCATAGGACATAAAGTTACGGAACCGCCCCGTCTCGTCGTCCTGCGAGTGGGCCAGGAAAGCCAGGTACGTGTGCATCAACGGCAGGATGCTTTCCTCGTGGTTCAGGTCCCAGTGCATGCCGGTTACTATCAACGCCCGGGTATTGTCGTCCACGCAGTAGCCATGCTTGCGATCCGGCGTGATGAACTTGGCGTGCTGAATAATGCCCGTATCGTCGGTGAGCGTTTTGAGGTGTCGCAGGTCCAGCTCGGGCAGGTCGAACTTTTCCTTTCGGCGAGGCCTCTTCGCCCCGGCAGGCCCGGTGTGGTGCCGCTTCTCGATCCATGCCTCGGTAGCTTCGTTGAACAGGTCGAGATAATCCTGGGCTACCCTGTGCCAGACCATCTTTCGGCAGAAAGTATAGCCTTTTTTCCGCATGGCGTTCAGTGCGCGGTCGTCGTCTAACAGGGCGAGAATCTGCTGGGCCATAGCGTGGGAATCTTTGAATGGCGAGAGCAAGCCACACCCATCTGCCAATATTTCCTTTGCGTGCCAATACGGCGTGGAGACCACCGCCTTGCCCGTGCCCATCGCGTAGGCTAGTGTGCCGGATGTCATCTGGGCTTCCTGCGGATATGGGGTAACGTAAATTTCCGCTGCTCCGAGATACTCGCACAGCTCCTTCAGATCAACGAACCGGTTGACGAAGATAACGTTGTCCCGCAGCCCAAGTTCGTGCACGCGTCGGATTAGGCTGTTGCGATATTCCTCGCCGCTGCTGGCCTTGATATGCGGGTGCGTCGCGCCGAGGATAATGTACACGACGTCGGGGTGTTTCTTGACGACTTCCCCGAGCGCTTCGATTGCAAACTCCAGCCCCTTGCCCGGCGAGAGCAAGCCAAACGTCATCATCACGCGTCGGCCCTCGACGCCGAACTGATCTTTGAAAAAGTGCGGGTCGACGAACGGTACGTCCGGGATGCCATGGGGGATGACCGCGATTTTTTCGTCCGGCACGTTGTAGACGTCTTTGAGAAACTCTCTGCCCATCTCAGCCATGGATACGACGCGGTCGGAAATTCGGACGACCTCTTGCATGACGAGTTTTTGTTGCTCGGTCGGGTCTTTCAGAATGGTGTGCAGCGTGCTGACCAAAGGCCGGCGCAACCTGCGGAGCATTGACAGCAAGTGCGAGCCACACGTGCCGCCGAAGATGCCGTATTCGTGTTGCAGGCAGACAGCGGAGACCTGGTTCATGTTGAGGAATTCCGCTGCGAGTCGATAGTCAGCCTGGACGTTTTGGCGGACTTCGAACCGGACGCGGTCGGGGTAGTCGTAGCCTTCCGGTATGTCGTTCATCGCCACGGTGAACACGTCGTAGCTGTCCCCAGCCTGGAGCGCCACAGCCTCGCACAAGTCGTGGGTAAATGTCGCGATACCGCATCGGCGTGGGAGATAATTGCCGACGAACGCAACTGACGAACCTTCGAGAATCATTTTGGAACTAGCCATAGTCGTCCTTTCATGTTTGAGGCCATGAGAAGCCATTCTAATAAGAACCCCCGCAATTCTCAAGGGAATAGGAAAACAGGCAAGTAGGGAATAGGCGATAGGAAAAAAACATTCCGCGGATTACACGGATTTAGAAGGGATTACACGGATTTTTTTATCCGTGAAATCCGTGGACTCTTGACGGTGAGCGACTTTGAATATCTCGCAGAGACGCCCAAGTCACAAAAAACAGGAATTCGTAAAAAAAATTCATCGCCGGCGTAAAGATTATCAACAGGTATCAACAGGTGGGCTTCTTTTTCGTTTGGGCATGGGGCTGTGGGTTTTGGCTTGGTTGCCAGACTTGGCGAGGGGGGTGTTGATAATTTTTCCTTGCTGGCCTGGCCTGGATTTTGGCCTGTTTTTGAGGGCGACAAGTCGCTTGGGATGTCGTATTCTCCCGCATCTGGGTACTGTTGGAGCAATCACGGCACCCGAAACGTTTGGAGTTTTCGATTGGTTAATTTTTGAATGTTTAATTTTTTTAGAGGCTACGTCGGACAGACACAGCTTCGACATGGGAGTCGGAAAAATGCGAAGGTCAATCCTTGTATGCGTAGCAGCGGCGTTGCTTACTGGCGGCGGAATTTTGTTGGCGTGGAAGATGAACTCCCGCAACGTGCCAGCCCGAAGCTTAGCCGAGCAGCTGACCCAGGCCAAGAT
>QNCB01000371.1 GCA_003644335.1 Planctomycetota bacterium
GCGGGGTAGTCATATCGAGATTTCCTCGTCGCTGAGGTAGCAGGCTGGGTCGTCGCCCCACGTGCCGTTGCCCGCAGCCTGGGCCCGTGCTCGCAGGTTGCCGTTGCACACGTCCAGGAACCGGCACCGCTGACATCGGCCTTGCAGCAGCTCTTTCCGCTGGCGGAGTTGTCGCAGCAGCTCCGACCCCTGGCCTGTCCAAATTTTGCTGAAAGGTTCGTTGCGGATATTGCCCACCACCCGCTCCCGCCAAAACTGGTCCGGCGACACGCTGCCGTCCCAACTGATGCAGCCTATGCCCTCCCCGCTGCTATTGCCGCCGTTGAATTGCAGCAGCTTGTAGACCTCCGCCGCCCGGGCGGGGTTTTGGGCAAGCAGCTTCATGTAAAGGTAAGGCCCGTCGGCGTGGTTGCCGACCGTAAGAACCTCCACCGCCCGGCCAGCCTCGTGCAAGGCCCGCGTTTTTTCCAGGATAATATCCACCGCCTGACGAGTCTGGTCGCCGGTCAGTTCGCCGTCGAGAATTTCCCCGCCTCGGCCCGCAGCGACGAGATGATAAAAACACGCCCGCGGTATTTTCTCCCGCTCGATAAGTTCAAACACCCCGGGCAACTCAGCGAGGTTGTGCGCGGTGATGGTAAACCGCAGCCCGACCTTCACGCCCCGGGCCTGGCAGTTTCGCATGCCGTCCAAAGCGGCGACGAACGCACCGCTGCGTCCACGGAAACGGTCGTTGGTCCGCTGGCTCGCGCCGTCCAGACTAATACCGATATAGCTCAGCCCAGCCCCGGCCAGCTCACGGGCCAGGCTTGGGGAAATTTTCGTGCCGTTGCTGGACAGCACCGCTCGCAGGCCCGCTTGTCTGGCATGGGCGATGAGTTCCAGCAGGTCGCCTCGGAGCAAAGGCTCACCGCCGGAGAATAACAACACCGCTGCGCCGAACCCGGCCAGGTCGTCTATCATCGCACGGGCATCGGCGGTGGTTAGCTCGTCTTGGCCAGAGCTGGCGTCGCTGGCGGAATAGCAGTGGACGCATCGCAGGTTGCACCGCTGGGTGCAGTTCCACACGACGACGGGCTTTTTGTCCGCGGAGAATTGCAGCAGTTCGCTGGGCAGCAGACCACTGCGCCGAGCGTACCGCAAAGGGTCGCCGGGCTGGACTGTGCCGCAATAAAGTTTGGAAATTCCTATCATGCCTTCCTGGCCCGGCGTTTTCGGATATTGTGGCGGATACGGTTTGCCTGTTCCCTGTCGATAGCTGCCTCTTGCCTGCGGAGGAGTTCCCTGCTAATAGCCCGCTGAGTCCGGCGGAGTTCGAGCAGGCCCAGGAATTTCGGTTTCTCGCCATCGGCTCGGGCTGGCTCTACGACGGGCAGATATTCCAGCTCCTGTTGTCGCATTCTATCAAGTGCCTCGCCAAGGGGCATCTCGGCGGTGGCCTGGTCTGCTACCGGTTGCATCAGGTCGTAGGCTACAAGCATATCTGCCAGGCCCTGGTTGCCCAGGCCACTTTTGAGCTGCTGTATGGTAATGATACCCAGGAGGCTGCGGTCGTCGCCCACTACCGGATAGGTCATCGTGTCGGTCTCGGAAATAACCTTCATAATATGGGCAAAGGGGTCGCTCTGGGTCAGGCAGGTAGCCTGGGTGTTCATTATGTCGCCAACCTTGTAGGTCGCGATAAGGTCTTCCCGCGTGATATTCATGCCGGACTCGCCAGCCAGACGAATAGCCAGTTTCACCATCGGCGGGCCTATTACCTGTACGATAAGCGTCGTGGCTGTTACGCAGAAAATTATCATATCGCCCAGTGACAAATCCTTGCTTATTTGATGTTCTCCCAGATGCTGACTGGCCATGATAGATAAACCCACCGCCACGCCGCCCTGGGCGAACAGGCCAAGCCCGCCATATTTTCGCATAGGCGCAGCTGCGTCAGTGATTCTGGCTCCGAAGTATGTCCCTGCCATTTTCCCAGCCGTGCGGAAAAATACATATAGCCCGACGATGCCCCACATCCACGCGGGCATATTCGACAACCCAAGCCTGGCCCCGACGAATACGAAAAATATCACATAAATCGGAGCTGAAAAACTCCGTACAATCTCGAACAAAGCCTTCGACCGGCGCGGAGCTATGTTTATCAGCACCACACCCATCGCCATTGTCGCGAGGATAATGTCCATGCCTAGAATTATAGCGGTAGCTATCACCAGCAGTATCGAACCGATTGCCAGGGCGAGGGTTTTGTCAGGCTGATACAGTCGGCGGAGTACGAAATTAAGAGTAAACCCCGCCGCTATACCCAGGCCTATGGCACCGAACAGCTCGATGCCTATTTTGCCCAGCGCGTCGGTAAGCGAATCCGCGTTGCCCATGAGCATACCCGCTGCGGATGTGCCCAGGCCATACAGTGTCATCGCAAGCGCATCGTCGAGCGCGACGATAGCGATCAGGCCAGTCGTCAACACGCCACGACTGCGATATTCCCACAGTACATCGATGGTCGAGGCTGGGTCTGTCGCCGAGGCTATCGCGCCAAAGACGATGCCCGCAGCCAGGCCCACCGAGGCGTTACCCATTACGAAGTAGACGAACAGGCCTGTCGATAGCCCCACCAGCATAAAGGCGGTCAGGCCCTCGCCCAGAAGAATGGCCATAAACTGCTTGCCGTATTTCTTGAATATCTCACCCTTCAGCTCTCCGCCGACGAGAAAACCTATGATGCCCAGGGCGAAATAGTGGAA
>QNCB01000372.1 GCA_003644335.1 Planctomycetota bacterium
AGTATCGCCCCGTCGAGCCAAATCTCCGCCATCATGCCCAGGCCCTCGGTATGCTCCATCCGGATTTCATGTTTCCGCTGCAAAAAAATCTCCTGCTTCATAACACCCGCTCCTGCGAGAACAAATATATACACAGACAGGCCCAGCCATGTCCACGGTTATATTCGCAAAACAAAACGACAAAACAACAGAACACGAATGACACGTGAGGGGGTATTGGGTATTGGTCATTCAATGATCATTGGGTATTTGGGCCTTGGCCATTTTTTCGCCATTTGTCATTGATTCGGCATTCGGATTTCGTCACTTGCTGTTTCCCCCTATTCCCTACTTGCCTATCGCCTATTTGCCTAATAACATATCGGCATGAATATTTTATGTTCGCTGATTCCGCAGCAGGAGTGGACCGTTACGACCATCCTGACGCACATAGGCTTGACGCTGGGCTTTATATTAGCCCTCGTGCTGATCAGTAAAATCGTCCGCCAAGGTCACCGCTCGCCATCGTCCACGATAGCCTGGCTTCTCGTTATCATTTTGGCACCCTGGCTTGGCGTGCCGCTGTACCTGATGCTGGGCGGCAGGAAGATGCGTCGCCGGGCGGGCCGAAAGCGTCAGCTGCATTTGAATCGCGAGACCATCATCCCCGTCGCCCAGGCTGGGGTGGTCGACCGCATTCTCCGCAACTATTCCCTGCCCGGCGCAACAGGCTGCAACAGCATCCAACTTTGTCAGACAGGTCAGGCTGGCTATGCCCAACTGCGAGACCTGATCGAAAACGCCCGCCATAGCATCTATATAGAGACGTTCGTTTTCGGCAAGGACGACGTTGGACGCGATATTATCCAAAGGCTTGCCCGCCGGGCTGGCGAGGGTGTCGAGGTCAGGCTGCTGTTGGATGGCCTGGGCTCCCTGCACACGCGCGGGCGGTTTCTAAAACCGCTCAGCCAGGCAGGGGGGCAATGGCGGCATTTCAACCCCGTGGTGCATCGGCCTCTCAAAGGCAGAACCGACCTGCGAAACCATCGCAAAATCGCTATTGCCGACGATGAAATTGTCCTGGCTGGGGGGACGAATATTGCCGAAGAGTACATCGGGCCAAAGCCTATGAAAGGCAGATGGTGGGACCTTTCGTTTGTGCTGCAAGGCCCAGCGGTGGGGTTCTACGCGAACATATTTCGACTGGACTGGGAGTTCGCAAGCGGCGAGACCCTTCGCCAGCCTCGCAAACCCGCCGGGCAAGTTGCGACGGGCCAGGCTGTGGCTCAGGTCGTGCCATCCGGGCCTGACATCGAGGGCGACTGTTTGTACGACGCGCTGCTGTCAGCTATCTTCCAGGCCAAGGAGCGGCTTTGGATAGTTACGCCGTATTTCATCCCCGACGAATCGCTTCAACAAGCTCTGTTGCTAGCCTGTCGTCGCGGTGTGGATGTGCGGGTTATCGTGCCGCGGAAAAGTAACCACCGCCTGCTGGATTTCGCGCGTGGACCTTTTCTGCGACAGCTTCAGGCTGGGGGAATCCGCATCATGCAACACCGAAAAATGATACACGCCAAGGTGCTGATTATGGACAACGAGCTGGCGATGGTAGGCTCGAGCAACTTCGACATCCGCAGCCTGTTTCTCAACTACGAAGTCTCGATGTTCGTGTATAGCCAGGCTGAGATTTCCGCCATCGAAGAATGGGTACAACACCGACTCGCCAGTTGTACCAAAGGCGTAAAACCGGTAGGCCCGATACAAGACTTCCGCGACGGCCTGGCCCGCATAACAGCTCCATTGCTGTAACAAACAAAAGTTGTCAGTTATCAGTAAAAGTAAAAACAACTGAACACGAATGACACGGGGTGGGTAGTCATGTTCGGTGTTTCGTGGCCACCCTGCAAACAGCCGCAGTGTAGCCATGCCACCCGACCTGGGCTGAAGAAAACCGTGAACGCTTATTTTTTTTCTTTTCTAATAATATTCCTCTTTGCGTTCTCTGTGTTCTTTCGCGGTAAATTTTCTGTAACCGTTACAATTTTCTTTTGTTTATTTCCGTCCTCGCGCGGGCGGGCTGGGGAGGTCTGGAATTTCCCCTGCTTTGACGAGGGCTACTTTTGTGAGAATTGGGCCTACTATTTCAAACACGATGCAGGTGGCTGTGATCGTCGTAATCAGGGCTGCCCCCATGGCCAGGGGGTCGGCTAGTAGTCTCTCGCCAGCTGGCAGGGCTCTGGTAGCGGCTGCTACTTCGGGCTTGCTGGCAAGCTCGCTGAAATCTTTTTGAATAATCAGCGCCAGCCCGATTGCAACGCCAGCCTGGGAGAGAATCCCCATGCCGACGTACTTCTTAATCTTGTCTTCAACATGGCCAATCGCCGCTCCGATGCGTGCTCCGCCTATTAGCCCAGCCGTGCGGGCGAGGATGTAAGCGACTCCGATTACGCCAAGTTTGGGCAACTCCGCCATGTCCAGGTGAGCACCAGCCAGGCAGAAGAACAGGACGAACAACAGCGGGAGAATCTCCTTCAGCGGAGCGGTAACCCGATGCACCAACGACCGTCGGCGGCTGTTGACGAGCACAAAGCCGATGACCATGTTGGTGAGAATCAGAGACAGGTGAAAATACACGGAAATCCCCGTAGCTATCAGCTCCGTTCCAAATACCATGACCAGCATGTCGCGAGGTTTTTTCAGCCTGCGAACCAACTGACAAAACACGAAGCACAGAACTGTGTCGACCACGATGCTCCCG
>QNCB01000373.1 GCA_003644335.1 Planctomycetota bacterium
ACGACCTGCGGAAGATAGGCTTTTCTAAGGACGGCAAGTTCCAGAACCCGCAGATAATGCTTGGCTTGCTGGTTGGCAAAAACGGCTATCATCGGCTACGACGGCGGATTGAGGCTCATGTGCCGGTGGCTTTTGTTGCTTATACGATCTACAAGGAATTGGAACGAGGGCTGACCGAAGCTGGTATCGCGATGAGTCCCAAACGTGCCGCGGAGCTGACGCAGACAATGTATGAAATGACATTCCGATATCCGAACGAAGCGGAGAAACAGCAGATTTTATTGCGGATGGACGCCGACCAGCAACAACTCTACGATCCGATCTATACCCCGCGTTGAAATCCGGGTGTCCCAATGCGGAAGTCAGGAAAAAATGTATACTCTATAACTACTTGCCAGATTTGCCGAAATATACTATGCTGGCGCGTCTTGAGTAATGTAACTGTGCGGTTGTGGACGTGCAGTTTGTTTATTGTTCCTGGCCAGACCAGGTAGACACGAGGCCTAATGACAAAATCGAATGAAAGTAAACCCGAAGAGCTATCGGACGAAATGTCCCGGTTTATGTTCTTTTTCTCGCGGTTCCGGTATGTCCTGAGTGCGACTACTCACATCGTACTCTTTACCCTGGCTTTGCTGTTGGCGTATCTTGTGTGGTTCGACGCGGGCCCAAACGCCGCGGGCCAGGCGTGGTTCTTCGAGTCTTTCATCAAGCTGTTGCCGTTTTTTGTCATCGTAAAAGCTATAATATTCGGGTGGCGTAAGCTCTTTCGAGGCGGGTGGCAGTATGCGAGCATTCGCGATGTGGCAAGAATTCTGCTGGCGTCGTGGATTTTCGTAGCCGTGGCGTTCGCGTGCGTTTTTGTGTTCGTGTATCTCCCGAAAATGCAGGGCAAGATGCTTCCGCCCGTGGTCGGCCCATATTTCGACGGGTTCCCCAAGGGCGTGCTCGTGCTGGATTTCCTCGCCACGGTGTTCCTGGTCTGTACAGCCAGGCTTGGCTTTCGGATATATCGCGAGGAGCTTAGGCCTATCTCGGCTGAGGGTGTCCGCCGGGTGCTTATCGTGGGGGCGGGCAATGCGGCTGAGACCATCATCCGCGAGATCAACCGCCAACGGATAGAGCGATATCGAGTCATAGGCCTGGTCGACGACGACCCGGGCAAGCGAGGCTTGATTATTCACGACGCGCCCATGCTGGGCAAGACCGAGGATATCCGCCAAATTTGCGAGGACAACGATATTGAGGAAATCATCATCGCCATGCCCTCAGCTTCGCAAAAACAGCTCCGCCGTGTCGTCGAGTTGTGCAGCGGAACCAAGCTGAAGTTCCAGTCGCTCCCCAGCGTCGGCGATATTATCGACGGGCGGGTTACCGTCTCGCAGATTCGCCCGGTGGACATCGACGACCTGCTTGGCAGAGACGCGGTGCAGCTGGACACCGATGCCGTCGCGCGGTTCATCAGCGGTCGCAAGGTGTTGGTAACCGGAGCTGGCGGAAGTATAGGCTCGGAGATGTGCAGGCAGATTTGTCATTATAGCCCGGCGCAGCTGATCCTCGTCGAGCAGGCAGAGACGCCCATGTTCGACATTGCAAACGAGCTGCGACGGAATTTCCCGGAGATTCCGATGACAGCTTGTATATGCGATATTTTCGACCGCCAGCGGGTTATGAAGATATGGGAAATCTATCAGCCTGACGTTGTCGTCCACGCCGCTGCCCACAAGCACGTGCCGCTGATGGAGCGGAACCCGTGCGAAGCTGTTAAGAATAACATCCTGGGCACGAGAAACGTAGCTGACGCGTCGTTCGTTTACAAGACCGCTGAGTTCGTCGCGATATCCACGGACAAAGCTGTCAATCCGTCGTCCGTGATGGGCTGTAGCAAACGCGTCGCTGAGATTTACACCCAGGCACTGAACAGTCAGCCTGGCTGTCAGACGCAGTTCAAAGCTGTGCGGTTCGGCAATGTGCTGGGCTCGGCGGGGTCTGTCGTGCCGACCTTCCGCAGGCAGATAGCCCAGGGCGGGCCTGTAACCGTAACCGACCCGGAAATGACGCGGTATTTTATGACCATTCCCGAAGCTGCCCAGCTGGTGCTCCAGGCTGCGGCTGACGGACAGGGCGGCGAGGTTTTTTTGCTGGACATGGGCGAGCCTGTGAAAATCGTAGACCTGGCCCGGCAGATGATAACCCTCAGTGGGTTTCGGCCTGGCGAGGATATCGACATTGTGTTTTCAGGCATCAGGCCCGGCGAGAAACTCTTCGAAGAGCTGCGAACCGAGGGCGAAAATATTCAGCCTACCGTGCACCCGAAGATTATGGTCTGGCAACAGGAAATACTGCACTGGGACAGGGTGCAAGCTGCTATCGACGAGTTCTCAGCCCTGCAAAACAGCACCGACAGAAGCGAGGTAGTAGCAGCTTTGCAAAAACTGGTGCCGGAATACGAGCCTTTGAACCCGCCGGATGAGAAGTAGAAGTAGAAGAAGTAGTCAGAAGTCAGGATTCAGGAGTCAGTAAAAGCAAAAGAAACAAAAGCAAAAAAAAAGAAAAGCAAAAGAAACAAAAAACAGAAAAAGAAAAAAGAATGGATTCCCGCCTTCGCGGGAATGACAGAAAAAAAACAGAAAAAGAAAAGAAAAAGAAAAAACATGGGCAAGATGCCCATGCTACGAAAAAGCCATAGCCGAGGCGGCTGTGCTACATGTTAAAAATATTTTTCGAGACTTTCGCA
>QNCB01000374.1 GCA_003644335.1 Planctomycetota bacterium
ATCACGCGGAATAAGACTTATTTCGGATTGTGGATTTCAGATTTCGGATCGGGATTGTTCGGGATACAATCTGAAATCCGAAACAAATCTATTGTTAGAAAAAGCAGTTAAGATGTGACTAAAAGAAAGGTTACGGATAGCTGGAAATAAATTTCACACACATGGAGGACATGAAGTCCTTTTTACTGAATCCTGACTTCTGACCCCTGACTTCTGTTTTGTGCTATACTTTTGTCATGGATTCTGTTGACGAACATTTCATGGCCAGGGCGTTGGAACTGGCCCAACTTGGTCGAGGCCTGGTCGAGCCGAACCCGATGGTTGGAGCGGTTATCGTCCGCCCGGGCGAGCCAGGCCCGGAGATTATCGCCGAGGGTTTTCACGCGGTTTTCGGAGGCCCGCACGCGGAAGTCCAGGCCATGAGAGCTGCCCGCCAGGCCTGCCGCGACGTGCGAGGCTCGACGATGTACGTTACGCTCGAGCCTTGTAGCCATTTCGGAAAAACCCCGCCCTGCGCCGATGCGATTATCGCTGCGGGAATTTCCCGCGTCGTCGTAGCCATGCTGGACCCGGACGAAAAAGTCGCGGGCCGCGGGCTGAAAAAACTCCGCCAGGCCGGCCTGACGGTGGACGTGGGGGTTTGTCAGGCCCAGGCCCGCCAGCTGCTCGGGCCTTATATAAAGCTGCGAACCCAGGCCAAGCCCTGGGTAATATGCAAATGGGCACAGACCGCCGACGGTGCCATCGCCCTGCCGAGCGACGCAGGGCGATGGATTTCCAGCGAGGCCTCGCGCGAGCAGGTGCACAAATTGCGAAGCTACTGCGACGGGGTGCTCGTGGGCACCGGCACGGCCCAGGCTGACGACCCGCTATTGACCGATCGCAGCGGGCAGGCAGGGCCAGCTGCCCGCCAACTTGCCCGAGTGGTGCTGGACAGCAAGCTGGCCCTGCCGCCGGAGAGCCAACTTGTCCGCACCGCCAACGACAGCCCGGTCATCGTCGCCACGACCGCCCAGGCCATCCAGGACAACCCTGCCAAAGTTCGCGAGCTTGACCAGGCGGGAGTCGAGCTGTTGGCCTTGCCGACGAGCCAGGCTGGGCTGAACATCAACGCTCTGCTGGTGGAACTAGGCAGGCGACAATGGACTTATCTGCTGGTCGAAGGAGGCTCGAAGGTGTTGAACAGTTTCATCGCCTCGGGCCAGGGGGACGAATTGTGGGCGTTCGTCTCGCCAGCTAAGCTGTCCTCAGCCGAGCTGGTCCAGCAGCCAAGGTTCGACCTGGCTGACGTTATCGCACAAGGCCAATATGTTGAGATCAACTCACAAACCATAGGCCCAGACACGCTGCATAAACTCCGACGAGTGATTGATGTGGGGTCGGCCATTGCCGACCAGGGAATACCGAACACGATAAGTTGACGGCACGGGTGAAAATGGTCGGCAATGGCCGACCCTGCCTGCCTCACACTTCCGTCAGCAGCACGGTTACGTCGTCGGTTGCGTTTGCGTTGTTGACCAATTCGGAAACTCGCTGGATGAACAAGTCCCTCGGCAGCTCTGCCAACGGCTTGATAACTTCGATTATCTGGTCGCAGCCATGCCCGTCGCACTTGGGGAAACACTCCTCAAAGCCATCGGAATAAAGTATCAGCCTGTCGCCGGGTGAGAGCTGGAAACTGCGAGACTCGAATGTCGCCTCCTCCATAATCCCCAGCAGTTGGCCCGGCTGTTCCAGTTCCCTGGCCCCAGCCTCGTTGAGCAGTATTGCCGGGGGATGCCCCGCCCGAGACATAGTAACCACGAGCGACTCGGTGTCGATAATGCCGTAAATTCCCGTGCAAAACTCGCACATGCTAAGCTGCTGGCGACACAAGTCCGCGTTGAGCTGGGCCAGAGCTTCGTGCGGCGGGACTATTTCGTAGCTGTTGCCGGTGATGCGTTTGGTCTGCAGGGCCTCCTTGATAAACATCGTCAGCAGGGCCGCGGGCAGGCCGTGGCCGACGGCGTCGGCGACGTAAAACCCGACGTGAGTCTCGTCCAGCCGGGTCGTCTCGTAGATGTCGCCGCTGACGAAACCGGCAGGCTGAAAAAATACGCCGAACCGCACCGAGCCAACCTTGGGCAACTGTCGCGGCAAGAAATCCTGCTGCAATCGCGACGCCAGTTTCATCTCCTCGTCCAGCTCGTCCGCGGTTCGGGCGGCGTATCGGGCCAACGAACGGGCTGCGGCAAGCTCCTCGACACTCCGAGCCATCGCCGGGCGAAGCGCCGCTACGCTGTCCAGCCGAATGCGCAACTCCTCGGCTGAGACATTATCGCCGAGGTGCAACACCCCCGCCAAGGCCAAGCCAGGCTCCCCCGCCAGGCCATCGCCGAGAATTATCGCGGCCACGCCAGCCTCGCTGAGGATTTTGAGTATCTCATCAGCCCCGCAGGCCTGGCCATCCACCACCGCAGCGACCACCCCGCCAGTCAGGCTGCTCCGCAAGTTTTCCCGCGAGAGCGACTTGACAGCCCACAAACCATCCGCCGCCTGACTCAGAACGTCGGGAGCGTCGGAAGAACCGATCCAGAGAATTTCTTGAAAATCCACAGTACACAAACTCCACAAAAAAATATGAAAAAAGTTATCAGTTGTCAGTTATCAGTAAAAGCAAAAAAAGTTGTAACTATTCACGCGGTTTTTCCAGCCCGAAGGGCTAAGTTAGCCTGGCCTTTCAGGCCAAGAAGCAACA
>QNCB01000375.1 GCA_003644335.1 Planctomycetota bacterium
AGAAACACCGCCGCTCCGAGATAGTACATCAGCGTGATAGCCAGGCCCACGCCAGCGAATTTGCCCAACACGAACACCGCCCGGCTGACGGGTTTGGACACGACGGTCAGAGCGGTTTTGTCCTCGATTTCCCGGCTAATCGTAGCCGAGGCACTCAGCGCAGCGGTGATGAGACCCATAAGCAGCAGCGTGCTCAGGCCGAGGTTTTCCAGCATTTGTTGGTCGGAGGCTTCGTAGTCCCCGCTGCCGGCGTTGCCCATAGTCCAGCCGGACATAGGCAGGGAAAGCACGAGCATGACAAAAGTCAGGAAAATCATCACGCCGAAAATAGGCTGGCGGATGGTTTGGATAAACGTGTTTTTCGCGATAGACCAAAATTGAATCATAAACCAATTGTAAGGCCAGTCGCTCCGATTGCAACCCAACAAATTGCAAAACTATGCGGAAATGTAGCACAGCCGCCCTCGGCTGTGTTGGACTTATGTAGCTGTGTTGGATTTGCTGTATTTGCAGTGTTTTTTATACGACCTTCCCAGCCGAGGGCGGCTAGGCTACATTTTTGCAATTGGATCCTATGTACCAAGAGGCATAACGAATGAAAGATCAGAAACGCGGAAAAAATGTCGCTATCGTCGCAGCGGTGCTCCAGGCGATTATCACGCTGGTGATGGTTATCATCTGGCGGCTGACAGGCTCGGCTGCGGCGATGGTAAGCTTGTGGATGCTGCTGGGGGGCGTAGCGGTTTGGCTGACGACAGCGGTGCTGTTTTACGCGCGTCAGCTCGAGCAGCAGGAAGCTCTGGAGTATCAGGAGATACAATCCCCAGACCAGAGCAGCGGCATTTTCGACAAGTCCCAGGCCCTGTCGCTTCGTCCCGCAGCCAGCCGAGTAGCTTTGCTCGAGCGGTGGTTCGTGCCGATATTCACGCTCCTGCTGGCAGCTTACAACGCAGCGATGGGCGTGCTGATGTTGCGATACCTCCGCGACACCGTCCCCGGCGAGCTGACCAACACGGCTGAGGGAACGGTCTTCCTCGTGCTGGTGGGGTTCGGGGCGTTTCTGTTCAGCCGATATTGCACGGGCATGGGCAGAGCAGCCCAGTGGCGACTGCTCAGGCCTGCCGGAGCTTTGCTATTGGCCTGCGCGCTATTCATCGCAGCGGTAGCTGTCGCCCTGCTGGTCGCGTCGCAGCAAAACTATCAGCTCGAGCGAATCGTAGCCTACGCCCTGCCAGCGGTGCAAATTATCTACGCTATCGAGCTGCTGCTGAACTTCGTGCTGGACCTCTACCGCCCGCGCATACCCGGCGGGGAATATCGCCCGAGCTACGAAAGTCGCCTGCTAAATCTCCTTGCCGAGCCGGGCCGAGTGGGCCATTCGCTGGCAGAGGCTGTCAACTATCAGTTCGGATTCGAAGTTTCCAAGACGTGGTTCTATCAGCTGATTTCCCGGGCCATCGTGCCGCTTATCGTCTTCGGCGTGGTCGTAATGTTCGCCCTCAGCTCGGTGGTTATCGTCCGCGACGGCGAGGGATATGTCGTCAAACACTGGGGCCAACTCGCCCAGGCCCGCACACTCCTTCAGCCCGGCCTGTCGCTGAAATGGCCTTGGCCTATCGATACCGTTCAGCGGTTCAACACCGGCGAGATACACGAGGTTGTCCTGGGCGTGGGCGAAAAGACTCAGCCGAAATATACCAAGGATGGCCAGGAGCTTATCCTCTGGACCCAGGAGCACGGGTTCGGCTCGCACATCGAGCGCGACTTCCTGGTGGGCGTGCCTCGGCGGGAGGAAGCCACCGCTCGAAACGAAGCCGGCAAGGCCCCGGCGGTGAGCATCATCAAGCTGGTCGTCGTCGTGCGGTATCGGGTGACGGATCCCTATAAATATGGCTACAAATACACCGACGCCAAAGAGCTGTTGACGTGCGTCGCCGATGAGGAAATGGTGCGGTATTGTGCATCAGCGACGCTGGATCAGGCCGTGCCAGGCCAGGCCCACCGACCCCAGGCGATAATGACGCATGGCAGGGAGGCAGCGGCCAGGGCACTGAAAAAACGCATACAAAACGAGCTGGACAAAGTTGACCTCGGCGTGGAAGTTGTGTTCGTGGGTATCGTCTCTGCCCACCCCCCAGCCGCTGCTGTGCCGCAGTTCGAAAAGGTGCTGGAAACGGAAAGGCTGCAAGACCAGCAACGCTACAAAGCCCAGGCCCAGGCCAACCAGACACTTGCCGAAGTCGCGGGCAACCCCGGCGACGCGCTGGAGCTTTTTCTCTCGCTGAGTCAGGCGGAAGTTTTCGCTGAGCTGTCGAAAATAAAGAACGACCCGCCAGCCTTCGCCCGCGCGATAGACGGGTTCCTCCGCCGAACGACGGGGCAGATATCCGCATTGGAACTGGAGATCCGCCGCGAGAAATTGCTGGGCAAAAAAGAAGCTGACATGCCCAACCTCACTATGCTGCGGGACGGATATCAGCAGTTCCTGACCAGGCTGAAACTCGCTAAAAAACAAGGGCCAAAGTTTGATTACGCCCAGGCTGTCGCCAAGGCGAGCAAGCGAGTGGACGCACTTTTCGCCAGGCTCGAAGGCACCCCAGCCAAGCTGATAGCTGACGCCCAGGCCTATCGATGGAAGCGACAGTTGCGCGAGCAGACGGCGCTGGAAACTTATCAGCGGATGTTGCTGCCGTTTGGCCAGGCTCCGCGGGTTTATATGTTCGACCGCTA
>QNCB01000376.1 GCA_003644335.1 Planctomycetota bacterium
CGCCACAGACCGGGACTATCGCAGCGAAACGATTGGGAAAATTCTGAGCCAGGTACCACGTGCCAAACCCGCCCATGCTTAGGCCCGTGAGGTAGATGCGTTTTTTGTCCACCTTGTATTTCTCGCAGACCTCGTCCAGCATCGTCATAACCATCCTGGCTACATCGGCGTCTGTCCACCACCGACTGGTTGGGCATTGCGGGGTCAGCACGATAAACGGAAATCCCGAGCCTCGCTGCAGCGTCTTGGGCAGCCCGACCTTGGCCAACTTGGGATGGATTTTCCCGCCGCCCGCTCGTTCGCCCGAGCCGTGCAGAAAGAGAATCAAAGGCCAAGTTTTCCCAGCCTGGCCATAATCTTCAGGCAGATATAACAGGTATCGTCCTTTGATCGTCTTGGTAATCTTCTTGCCCAGCGAATATGCCCGCTGACCGGTGTAGACGATTTTTCGCCCGGGCTTGGCGGAGCTGGGCCGGGTGTGCAGCGACGACTTCGCCGCTGGGCTGGGCTGGGCTGGCTGGGCGAGAGTTGTTTGTGTCACAATCAACGCCATCGCTGCAGCTGCCACTATATAGGTATGCAATTTCATAACATCTCCTTCGTTACAATTCATCATAGCCCCGCCAGCCAGGCCATTCAAGGAACAGTTTGTTTCAGCAATCAGTAAAAACAAAAAATTTTACCGCAAAAGAACGCAAAGATAAAAACAAGCGGAACAGAAAACATGGATTCCCCAGCACTTATTTGCAAAAATTTGGAATGTCGGTTTTTATAGAGGCTGACAACTCTCTGAAACTTTGCAAATAAGTGCTGGGGAATGACAAGGAAAAAAGAAAAAGAGTTTAGACAGGATAACAGGATAAGCAGGTTTTTTTTAAGCTTATCCTGTAAATCCTGTTATCCCGTCAAAAAAACAAAAGCCTGCACAAAAAGTCTGCATAAAAAGTCTGTTGCTGGAATGTAAAGTTGGCTTTATAATGTCGGCATGAACATTATGGGTATTATTTTCCAGAAATATTCTGTCTGGGACATCCTCTCAGCCCACTGGCAGATTGGGATGATCGCGCTCCTGTCAGCTTTAGTCGCTACGCCGATTTTCCGCTTTATTGCGTACAAAGCCAAGATAGTGGACAAGCCTGACGACCTGCTCAAGCCACACAAGCGGCCTACCGCGTATTTGGGCGGGCTTGGGATTTGCGCCGGGCTGTTGGCTGGGTTGATAACGTATCTCTGCACCATTCCCGACAGCCCCGACGGCCCGACGTATTGGCAAAGCCTGGGCGATTCACTTGGGCGGGGCGATTGGCTTGGCTTGACGAGGAACCCTGTCTGGAACCTTTTGGCGATTATGCTAGCCAGCCTGCTCATCACAGTCGTAGGCCTGGCTGACGATATCCGGGACATCAAGCCCAAGCATAAAATCCTGGGCCAACTCGCAGCTGCGTCCTTGTTGCTTGTCGGTGGCGTGGGATCGCACATGATAGGCGTACTCACGGCTCCCGTCGGCGTAACACTGCCGGAGTGGATCGCCGTTCCGCTAAGTGCAATGGGCTGCATTGTGCTCGTGGTAGCTACCTGCAACGCGACAAACCTGCTCGATGGCCTGGATGGCTTGTGCGGCGGGGTTACCGCTATCATCTCCCTGGGGTTCCTGGCCCTGGCGGTCTGGCTTGCCTCTTGGGCGAGGTTCTCCGGCATGGACGAGTTGCGCGTGGCTCTGTGCCTGGCCATGGCTGGGAGCATACTGGGATTCCTGCCGTACAATATTCCCCCAGCCAGTATTTTCATGGGCGACGCCGGCAGTATGTTGCTGGGATTTTTCGTAGCGACGATGATAGCCTTGTTTGGCCAGGACGGCAACCTCCGCTGGTTCCTGGCTGCCTGCGTGGTCTTCGCCCTGCCTATTATCGACACGAGCCTGGCTGTGGTGCGTAGGCTGAGAATGGGCGTGAATATCTTCGCTGGCGACCGTAGCCATCTGTATGACCAGCTCGTCGATCGCGGCATGACGGTTAAACAGGTTGTGGTACTGTTTTACGCATGTGCAATTATCACAGCAAGCCTGGCGGTGAGCTTGGCGATAACCATTCGTACCCGATACGCACTGGTAATCTACGCTACGGGGTTCCTGTCTATCTGGACAGTGCTATGGATACTGGGAATGATAACCCCGCCAGCCAGAAAACCAACCAGCACAAAAGAAAAAACGAACAGCGAACCACGGATCTAAAAAAAGAAACAACGAACTACGAAATACGCGAAAGAACGCGAAAAAGGATTTTTTGAAAAAGAAAAAAACAGAAACGGCGATCCTCGGATAGACACGGTTTTTTTGAAGGAAACTTTTGCACTTTTTGCGAAGCGCTCTGCCCCCGTGTTATTCCCGCTTTCGCGGGAATGACAAAAAAAGAATTAGTGGGCCTGTCGCACAATTCAGGCCTGACAAAGTTTGACAAGTGAATAATACGCGTTTGGTGGGTATAACGCGGCTAATGGATTGATTTGAGCACTGAGCCTGTTGCACAATTACCCAAGATTTTCATAAGTCCTTTATTTGTGTGGAACCAATCAACACAAAATAAGGACTTATGTTAATTGGCTGGAATTATGCAACAGCCTCCACTGTGAAAAGATTCTCATGGCTGATAATTTTCCGCCTTGCGATTGGAATCAGGCGTTTTTATAAAAAATTTTTGCCACACACTTTAC
>QNCB01000377.1 GCA_003644335.1 Planctomycetota bacterium
CGTGCACCTCTATGGGCAGGTCGCGGACATGGAGCCAATCCTCGCCATCGCCGCCGAGCATGGGCTGTTGGTTATCGAGGACGCCGCCCAGGCTATCGGCGCGACACAGAACTCTAAGCCCGCAGGCTCGTTTGGCCAGGCAGGCTGCTTCAGCTTCTTCCCGTCGAAAAACCTTGGCGGCCTGGGCGACGGCGGAATGATAACCACCAACGACGAAGCCCTGGCAGAGCGACTGAGGCAGTGTCGCAACCATGGCATGGATCCGAAATACTATCACAAGTGGGTCGGCGGAAACTTTCGGCTGGACACCATCCAGGCTGCGGGCCTGGTCGTGAAAATGAAGCACCTGGAAAGTTGGCACGAGGGCCGGCGAGCGAACGCAGCCTTCTACAATGAAGCCCTGGCCGACGTGGCGGAAATTACCACGCCGACCATCCGCGACTGCAACCAGAGCATCTACAACCAATACATCATCCGCGTGCCCCGGCGAGACCAGTGCAAGGCGTTTTTGCTGGAAAACGGCATAGGCTGCGAGATTTACTACCCCGTGCCGATGCACCTGCAGAAGTGCTTCGCCGGGCTGGGCTACAAAACCGGCGACATGCCAGTATCAGAAGCTGCCGCACTGGAAACCCTCGCCCTGCCCATCTACGCCGAGCTGACCAACGAGCAAAAACAATACGTCGTCGACACCCTGAAAAAGTTTCTAGACAAATAGGGAACAGGCAAGTAGGGGTCCACGGATTACACGGATTTCTAGAAGAAGATTACACGGATTTTTTCGTTTTTAATCAAAAGAAAATCTGTGAAACCGAAGGTTCACTAAATTCGTTTTTGATCCGTGAAATCCGTGGACTCTTGATGATAGACAATCACAGCACCCAATCCGAAATTGCCCGGGACAACCAACCGATTTTATGCCCACACACGATGCCCAATGGTATAGAGTATCGGATTGCGAAGCACAGGCCTTGTGTTATTGTTTGCCGAAAGGGCAACAAAAGTCATTCCCGCGCAGGCGGGAATAATAAAAAAAACTCTCGACAGCCAGCTGGCGGGGTTGTCTAATCCTGTAAAATTGGCTACCAAACGAGAGAACCTGCTATGGATAACACGAAAAAAGCATTCACGCTCATCGAACTTTTGGTCGTCAACGCGATCATCGCGCTGCTGGTGAGTATTCTGCTGCCGTCGCTAAAAACAGCTAAGGAGTTAGCCCGGCAGGTAGTTTGCCTTTCCAATAACAAACAGGTCGGTGTTCTATTTGCATATTACGCGGAAGACAACAAAGGGCTAGTACCCTTTGGCCCGAATGTCCCGGGGAACATGCCCAACCAGTGGTTCATGCAGCTAATTCCGTATGTCCGCACAGAAATGCAAATTGATGCAAACTTACGGCTGGGAACTTTACGATTGTCCATCCCAAGACCGTACTGGCGGTTACGATCCCTGGCCTGATTCGAAGATGAATGTCTACATGGCCTCCGTCGGCTGGACGCCGGCGAATATCTATGAGCTAAAGGACGCCGCTGATACGGTACTCCTGGCCGAGCGTGATGGGAGGAATTGGCATGTCACACCAGACGACCCAACTGCGCCGGGCTACAGCCAAGGGACTCTCCCCGCTGACCGCCATCTGGGGAAAACAAACGTCCTCTGGGCGGATACCCATGTAGATTCTCGCGACACTATAGAGCTGACCGAAACGCTCGAGTGGTGGGACCGCCAGTAGATAGCAAGACGGGTGGCATACAACGCCGTGAACTCAAACCGAAAAATAACTTTGTCAGCTCTTCCTTGTTGGATATTGGATATTCAGTTTTGGCCCAGCATCACATTTTAGTTCACAGCGGAGGGTGGCATGGCTAGACCGCGGGTCTGCGGGGTAGCTATGAGGACTGTGGTTCGTCAAAGGTGGCGTCGGCTATTCCCCTTGCGGTTCGCGAAGTTCCCCTGCCAATTCCTCCGCCACTTCCATGGCTTCGGTTTCGATGGGTGCCATTATGGCTGGCTCGTCGATAAGCAATGCGGAGAGTTTATTTTGCCATTGTTCGAATTCGTCGCAGTTGTCGATACCCCGCGCAGCTTCGATAGATTGCTCGTATGGCTTGTCGGATTCCAGCAGGCTGATAGCCTCGGTGTCACACCGCCAGGTGCCAATGCGACGGATTCCGAGTTCCTGTTCCATGGCGTCAAACCAAGGGGGGGGGTTCATGAAAAAGTCGTCGAACTCGCCCTGCCGGCCTGACTTGATTTTCATCAGCAGGACAGTACGATACCTCGCAGCATGGCGGACGCCTGCGCGCTGATCGAGCGGGTGAATCTGCTGGGCCTTCAGACCAGACTCACACCGGCAGATTTTGTACGAAACTCGTTGCTCTTCTGCCAGGGCCTTGAATCCGTCCATCAGAATATCGCTGAAGTGAAAAAAAACATCCCCTTCAGGACTCTCGATAAACCCGTACCCCTTCGATTTGTCATACCACTTTACCCTTCCAACCGGCATATCGGCCTCCTACAAGAAGTCCAGATAAAAACGTGCCCGGTACACATCACAATGAGGGCAAAACAACTACTGCCACGATGGCAGCAAGTATTACAAGTGATTCATTATACATTTTTCGGCACAAGTTGCAAGCCCCCTGTAATAAAAAAAATCTGCCGGTAACAAAAGGCTAAATGACGAAATTCAAATGAGGAAAAAAG
>QNCB01000378.1 GCA_003644335.1 Planctomycetota bacterium
CCCCATCAAATGTAACCTGCGTAAAGTACCTTTTGTCGCCATCGTTCATAACTGTCCAGTCGTGCATAATTGTTTTCTTTCCTATAGTTTTTTTGTCAGGGTTATGATTAGTTCGAAGGGATTCTCGAACTTATCAATTTGTTTACTTGATAGTAATTCGCAATGTATACCACATGCAGCCAGGTTCTCTGTCTGGTATTGATACAATCCAGTTCTCGCCGCTTTGATATACGGTGATTGGCGTTCGTCTCCTAATCCCGCTTTTATTTTTTTCTGTTGCGATGGCAATCGTTTTGACGGACACATTCGAAATGCGCCCGATACGAAGAGGAAAAGGCTTTGTTTCATCCCTCCCTTTTGTCGTATGGGGTTTGCCCCAGACAGGTAGCCAAGGCTTTCCGTTGATTAGTGTGGGATCGTTGTTGCCACGAGATTTTCCCAGTTTTTTTACCCGTCCGTTTCTCCAAAAAATGCCTTTCGGAGTAATAACGAGCTTGGTGTCGCCGTCAATCAATGCCTTGATAGTGAAACTTTTGTCTTTTTTGTGCTGCCGCCCGACTATTGGGATAGCTGTGTCTATTTTTGCCTTTATCTTATTGTTCTTGCCAGCATTTTCTATGCCCACTGTAAACCAAGTTTTACCATCCCACCCAGCAGGTGCCCATTTATTTAAGTCTATTTCATAGAAGTTTCGCATTCCAATATCTACAAATTGATCCCCACTATTGTTCGCCCCATAATTGGGAGCTTTTTCCCACCTTTCCTTATCAAGCAGGCCTATGCCTAATAGCACCCTTTTTTCATATCCATTGTTAGTATGATAATCAATTATAAAACCGGCAAATGAATTAACATCATGGTGTGAAAATCTAGGCGAATTTTTCAAAGTTACTCTAAGCTTGCGTACACCCGCTATTTCAATGCCAGCAAAACCGTATCCATAATTTTCATTTCCCATTCCAACATCAAAAACCAAGTCATTAGAAATGGTTGCATAATCTGTTTTGTTTTTCGGATATTCTTCAGTTCTCTGTCGTATGACATCCACCTCTTTCGGTACCGTTTTTTTGGGAGGGGGCGAAGTTTTTTTAGGAGGCTTCGGTCGTAGTGGAGCTTTTTCAAATGCTCGTTTTGCGTTTCGAATCTTGATGGCTTCATCAAGATTGCCAGATTGCACTTCCTTCTTTAATGCTTCGTCCAATTTTTTAACCAATTTGTCTTTTATGGTTTGCAGTTTGACATCTCGCTCTTCTTGTATCTTTTTGACTTTAGAGGCATAGGTTTTCTCTACCAGAATGACAAGACTTTCGTATTGGAATCTGGCTGTTCGCGCTTCAAACGATTTGAAATTCCAATTGTTCTGAATTATTGAAACTACGGAATTATCAGATGTTTTTTTAATCCTTCGTTTTGCGTCTCGAATCTTAATTGCTTCATCAAGATTACCGGCTTGTATTTCTTTCTTTAATGCTTCGTCCAGTTTTTTAACAAACTTACTCCTTGCGGCCTTCAGCTTAACGGCTCGCCCACTTTGTATCTTTTTGAGTTTCGCGGCATAAGCCCTCTCTATTGGAATGATAAGACTTTTGTACCTAAACTGGGCTGCTCGTGCTTCAGGAGATTTGAAATTATCCTGAACTTTTGAGGGTGCGGGGATTACCTCGATAGTCAGGATCGCATAGTCAACAGCGGTGTCATCACCTAATCTAAAATTCAGTACCCCGTCTTGCATGTGAGGTATTAAGTTGTTCCCCAGAGCATCGCTCAAGTCAACAGTGCGGGTAACTATTGTAGTTTGAGGGACAGGGCCCCAACCCCATTCTGTATAGTGCCCACCAACTTCTAGTTCATGCGAGGTTTTTAATCGAAAATAGTCGGTGCTTACCAACGGGTGCACACCTTTTATTGCGATCGTGAAATGAGCTGCCACAACCCGTTCTCCCGGGGCTAACGGAAACAGAAATGTCCCAGGAACAGCACAGTTATCATCTTGCACATCAAACGCGATTGGTGGATGGATGTCCTCCGAAAACTTAGCCCACCAGCATGGGTCTACATAGACATGATCTACGCTTCCCGCTCCATCATAGTGAAGGCCATCAATGTCGCCCAGCATATACTTGCGAGTATCTGCCATTGCAACCGAGAACAAAGAAACGGACACCACCATTACGCAAAACACGCGATACACCCAGTTGGTTCTTAACATGAAATATCCTTCCATTTTTAAGATTTTTCAAGCGGTGGGATAAATAGCCCTGCAATAGCCCCGGTTCAAAGAAAAATCAAATTACAAAAAAAGGGAGCTGCCGATTACTACCCCGACAGAAGGCCTACCACAGCCTGCGACTAAGGATTCACCAGCAGACTCCCATCTGGGAGCCTGCCGAGCGTTTCAAATTAGTCGCCGTAAAAGTGGTAGTTCTCTGTCGGCATAAACGCTTGGTCAGACCAAGTTCAAATTGTTTTTCTCTTGGCTGGGTGCGAACCAATACGGACAGGTTTCAACCACCCAGATAACAGGATACCACGGAATTGGCGTTTCACCAAGGGAAAAACCTCTGAAAAAACCCCTGGATTCCCAATCAAATTGGGAATGACAAAGAAAAGAAAAAGAATGGATTCCCGCCTTCGCGGGAATGACACGGGAGAAACGCCGATATCGTGGTTGCTACGCGAATTTTCACAGCCGGGGGCG
>QNCB01000379.1 GCA_003644335.1 Planctomycetota bacterium
AGCTACGGGTGTCTATTGAGGAGTGACTATGAAAATGAATAAAACAGCTACCTGGGCTATCGTGATAGCCGTCTTCGGCTTGATGCTTTGCTCGTCGGTCGTGTTTCTGTTGGCTTGCTCGGTTCCCGCTGAGTACAAGCCCATTCAGCTTACCCAGAAGGAACGCAAGCTCTTTGCCAAAGATTTCGTGGACAGGCACGGGCTGGCGTTTCTCAACAAGGTGCAGGAGAACCAGGCCTTCACGCACACAATCTCCCAGGATGAGCTGAATTTGTATCTCGCGTCGCTGGACGAGATAGCCTTTCTCAAGCCAGGGCGAGACGGAAAATCCAAGACCACCGGCGGCATATACGAAGCTATGGACAAGGCAGGTCTGGCTGACCCCGTGATACGGATGCACGACGGCGTCTTTACGATGATGGTGCGAACCAGGGGCAGCAACAAGGTTGTAGCCCTGGATATTTCCATGAAAATCACCGACGACGACCGCCTGGCTGTGGCGTTGGAGCAGGCAAGGATAGGCCTAATGCCCATGCCCCAGGCGCTGCTGAGCAAGAGCATCGCCTCGTTGAAACGGGCGGTGGCGAAAAAATCCCAAGCCAGTGAAGCATCCGCGCGAGACCTCGATGGCTTGCTTTCGACGGTGCTGGCTTCGATAAACGAAGACCCCATCCCCACCGAGCTGAAGTTCTCTCGCAAACGTATCCGAAAAATAACCGAGCTGACCATCGAGGACGGCAAACTGATAATGCGAGTAGTGCCGGTGGACTACAAGCAGAAGTAAACGGTTTTCAGCCTTGCGAGATTGGCGGGGGGGTGTATGATATAAGCATAGCGGCTGGTTTGGTGTTGGCTTTGGTCCCGTGTTTGCGTCCCTCGCTGGTGGGCTGGGCTTTGTAGCTGTCGCGAATGTGGGGCGCGTTTGTCGGAGTTACAAACTACTGTGGATCACATGTCGATATGGATCGTGGCGACCGCTACCGTTTTGTCCGGTTTTTTCGCACTGAACGGGTTCGCGTTGCGTTCCCTTAGCCGGGCTAGAGTCGAGGACGCCTTCGGTGCCCTGCGAGGGCGAAAGCGTCTGGAAACTCTCGAAGCCAACCTTCACCCACTGCAGTTGACCGTTGCGTTGTGTCGCGCCCTGGCCAATCTGTTGCTCGTAGCGGGCATGATAAGGTTGCTGGGCCTGGGCACGTCGCAATCGCAGATGGACTGGCCTGGTGTTTTCGTCGCCATCGCCTGGGCTGGGGGTGTTATCGCTGTTTTCGGCGTGGCAATTCCGCACGCCTGGGCTTCGTGCAGCGGCGAAAAAGTTCTCGCTGCAACCCTCCCAGCCCTGATGCTGCTGAGGTATCTGCTGTATCCGGTAACAGCTATAATGCAGGCGTTTGACTTGCCGATTCGCAGGCTGGCCGGGGCCAGCGAGAGTACCGAGGAAACGGAAGAGGAAGACGCCAAGCAGGAAATTCTCCACGCCGCAGCGGAGGGTGCCGCTGAGGGACTCGTCGACGAGGAAGAGGTCGAGATGATCGAGTCGGTCATGGAGTTTGGCGATATCGACGCAGCCCAGATAATGACTCCGCGGACGGACGTCTTTGCCCTGAGCGACGAGACGACCTGGCTGGACGCAGCCCGGCAGATTCACGAGGCAGGCCATACGCGCGTGCCGGTTTACCACGACAATCTCGACAATATCATCGGCGTTATTTACGCCAAGGATATCCTCAAATATCTCGGCTCCAGCGACCCGGTCGAGCTAAAGGCCATCACCCGCAAACCTTTCTTCGTGCCGGAAACAAAGCCGCTGGATGACCTGCTGCGCGAGTTCAAAAGCCGAAAGGTGCACCTGGCGATTGTGTTGGACGAGTATGGTGGCACGGCTGGACTGGTCAGCATCGAGGACGTCATCGAGGAAATCGTCGGCGATATTTCCGACGAATACGACCAGGCCGAGGACGAGCAGGTCCGCCGAATAAACGAAACCACCGCCGAGGTCGATGGCCGGCTGAGGGTCGATGAACTCAACGACTTGCTGGAAGCCAAGCTGCCAGAAGATGAAGACTACGACACCATGGCTGGCTTCACCATTGCCCAGCTGGGTTACATTCCCGCTGCGGGAGAAAGCCTCGTCGCTGACGGCGTGAAGATTGACATACTAGCTGCGGACGGGCGGAAAATAACCAGATTACGAATCGAAAAACTGGACGACCATGAGCCGGAAGAATAGGGTGTGGTTTTTTTTGTAACTTTTCCGTGGCGTGGACGTCTCGCCCACGCGTGGTATGGGCATCTTGCCCACGCTGCCGTAAATCCGTGAAATCTGTGGACTTCGCTGGGCAATGGGCCTTGCTTTTTCAATGGGGGTTGAATATTTGGGCATTGGGTATTTTTTCCGTCATAATTTCGTTTTAAGTTTTTTCAGGGAATTGTCGAGAATGTGTTGACTTGGCTGTACAATACGGTACCATGTTTCGCTCGCTGTCGAGTACACGCGAGAGTACAACCGAATAACGGGCTTGTAGCTCAGTTGGTTAGAGCGCGCCCCTGATAAGGGCGAGGTCGCTGGTTCGAATCCAGCCAGGCCCATTCCGATTGCGGATTTTTGATTGCGGATCGCGGAATTAAAAGCCGAAATTTGAAATTGAAAATCCGAGATAGAATCGGGGCCGTAGCTCAGTTGGGAGAGCG
>QNCB01000380.1 GCA_003644335.1 Planctomycetota bacterium
CCATGAAGTTTTTTGTTTTTTCTTTCGTGTTTTTCGCCGTTTTAAATATCTGTGTCTATCTGTGTTTATCCGTGGTTCTTGTTTTTGTGTGAACGGTTACAAAATATCGAAAAAAAATACCAAAAAACCCGCCAAGCGGTACAGCATCTTATACAATACAATAAACGATTTTACCATGATATTTGTGGAGAGCTGCATGAAAGTTTACCATGAAGCACATGAAGAGCATGAAGTTCTTTCTATGACATAAAAAACCTTTAAACGGTTTCAGGGAGTTTAGACATTCGCGAAAAATCCAGGACAACCCTGCGGATAGGCTCTGGCGAGATGCGAGGCCGGACTCTTCTGCCGCCAGTGGGTACGGCGACCAGGCCTATGACAGGCCTGGCCAAAAAGTCGGTATTCAGTATTATCCAGGCTTCGGGCAGGCTCGCCGGGGGCGTGGTGCTGGACCTCTACTGCGGCACGGGCACGCTCGGACTCGAAGCTATCTCTTGTGGAGCGAAGCGGTGCTACTTCGCCGAGCGCGACCGCCATGCTATAAACAGGCTGAAGCGAAACATTGAAATCTGTAGCGCGGAACAGGCTGCGAGCGTCTGGGCGGGCAATATCGAGACCAGGCTTGCTGATTGGCTGGCCGAGCTGGAGTCAGGGTCGGTGGATCTAGCCTTTGTGGACCCGCCATACCCATCAGCCAGGCGATGGAATTGGGACAAAATTACCGAGCGGATTTTCCAGCCTCTCGCTGGGGCCCTGGCCTGCGAAGGCATGGTTATCCTTCGCCTGCCCGACGACATCCAACCCAAAAAAACGCTAAGCCAATTGCATTTACTCCGAGCCAAGCAGTATGGCCAAATGACCGTCGCATTTTACAACTTGGCCTAGCCAACCGCGTTGGACACCATTTCGCTATTTTTTAAACGCGACGAATCTTTCGCTGATACCCGCGTCTTGGTATAATGCGGCAATATCCAAACGCTACATACAACAGGCCCGGCGAAAAAATACAGGACACAGATATGCCCGAAATAACGAGATTTTACGGAATCGTCATAAAATTATTTTTCGGCAGTCATCCCCCAGCCCATTTTCGCGCGGTCTATGGCGAATATGTCGGGATGGCTCTTGTTTTTGTGTGAACTGTTGAGGCTGTTGCATAATTCCAGCCAATTAACACAAGTCCTTATTTTGCGTCGATTGGTTCCACATAAATAAAGGACTTATGAAAATCTTGGGTAATTGTGCAACAGGCTCTTGTGTATTCCGATTTATCGGGATTCGTGGTGTTTTTTATTTTGAGACAGCAGGCAGCTGAGATGACATTACAGGCCCGGATATTTCATTGTCAGATCGACACGCCCGACGGGCCTGTGTTGGATGGGGATATTGTCAGCATCAAGCTCCCCCTTCACGATGGCTATATGGGCATCTTCGCCAACCACGCGCCGGTTACCGCTGTGCTGGGTACGGGCCTGGTTTCGCTGGCCCTGCCCGCGGGCCAGGCGAGAAAACTCTTCCTCAGCAGGGGCTTTTTGCGGTTCGCCGACAACGCTCTTGCTATCCTGGCGGAAGAATGCATGCCCGTGGAAAAACTCGACATGGAGGCTGCCTGGAACCTGTTGCAACGGGCCTACAAAATGCCTCGCGACACCGACGAGCAGCGAGCCTTGCGAGACGAAGCTATCGCAGCGGGGCGAATTCGCTTCGCCCTGGTACCCAAAACGGACGACAAGACTGTCAGCCTGGCTGAGGCAATGAGCAAAGGACTTTGAGAGCGTCCAATCAGGAGCGGGTCCAATTTCAATGGCCAAAAAAATACTTAAAATAGGCACCCGCCGAAGTGGCCTGGCCAGGGCACAGAGCAAGTGCGTCGCCGATTTGATGCGCGCAGTCTGGCCTGGCTTGGAGCTCGAGCTGGTGTCGTTTTCCACGCGCGGCGACCGCCAGGGCGGGCCTTTGGCGGAGGTTGGCGGCAAGGGACTTTTCACCGCTGAGCTGGAAGAGGCACTGGACGCGGGCCTGGTTGACCTGGCAGTTCACTCCGCTAAGGACTTGCCGGCTGAGGATCCGCCCGGGCTGATAATCGCTGCGACACCCGCGCGACACGACCCGTGCGACGCGCTGGTTACTACCCACCCAGGCCTGGACAACCTGCCGAGCGGCGCGACTGTTGGCACGGGAAGCCTGCGACGATCAGCCCTGCTGCGACGCCTGCGCGATGATCTGAAAATAGTCCCGCTACGGGGCAATGTCGAGACCAGGCTGGGCAAAGTCCTAGGACCACAGCCTGAACTGGACGCGACAATCCTGGCCTGGGCGGGGCTCCTCCGCAGCGGCCTGGCTGGGCGATTCGCCGGGAATATCCATCCACTGCCGGCGGAAACTTTCATACCCGCAGCTGGTCAGGGAACCCTGGCTATCCAGACCCAGGCTGACAATGCGGAAGTTATAAAGCTGCTAGCCCCGCTGAACGACCAGGCCACGCGCGAATCGCTCCAAGCTGAGCGGGCCTTCCTGCGAATGCTCCATGCAGGCTGTCATAGTTGCATCGCAGCCTACATCCGCCCCGCGGACACAGGCTGGGCGGGCGACGCGATGCTCGCCAAGCCCGACGGAACCGATATGAAAACAGTCTCCGCCAAAGCTCGCACCGCTAAAGAGACCGGCGAAACGCTAGCTAAG
>QNCB01000381.1 GCA_003644335.1 Planctomycetota bacterium
ATGAAGTGGATATAGAGAATGTAAAGTTCACTAATACAGATCGCGTTTGCATCAGAACGCATTACGCCAACGATATAAATATCAGGAATTGTGATTTCCGCAATATCGGGATGGCAATTCATCTGAGATATACCTGCCGGGCGAAAGTGCTGGGCAATACGGTTATCGACGCCAGTCTGCATGGCATTGAGTTTTGGGGCAACCTTCGGCCTAATAATGTATGGAGCAAAACGAAATGCAATGATCTGATTTTTGCCAATAATTACGTCAAGAACGGCGGCGCTGGCGCTATTTGGGGAGCTGGTGCCAAACGTGTAATTATGAGTGGCAATATCATTGACGGGGCTAAAGATGTCGGCCTGGACCCGGAATACTGCGAAGACGTTGTGATAACGGGTAACATCACCAGAAACTGTTATAACGCAGGTATAGCATTGTTTTTCGCCTGTAAGCGGGTTACGATAACAGGCAATACCGTCTACAATAATTCCGTTCCGAAGAACAAGGACGAATCGGCACTTTTCACCATGGCCCAGCGAAAACTTACTAAAGAGGAGAAAAAGTTGCCTTGGTACGTTCGTAGCGGCATTTGGCTCGTGCCGCCGAACCGCGAGTCGTATCCTCTTGACGATGGCCACGAGGATATTACCATCGTCGGCAATACGATTTACACCGTCAGCGATGACAACATTCCCCGGCGGGATATCTGGATCGGCGCCGAATCCAAGAACGTGCGGATCGAGAGCAATACGCTCTCCGGGCATGGGGTCTACTACGGCGGGCATCATATGGTCAATCCGCAGAATCTTATCAAGCTGGGCGAACAGCCGTTGATGATAGACAACATGCCAACGCCGGATAAGCCTAAGTTTTAAGGGAATTGAACCACGGGTGAACATAGATAAATACCTATTTAGAAATATATTTTCAGCTGTTGTGCTGACGATACTTATTGGCGTGGCTGGGGTCTTCGCAGAGAAGGCTCCAGCCAAGACAGCCGAGCAGGGCGAGGACACCGCAGCTCTGAAGAAGATGCTAGCCTCCGGCGCCGGCGTGGTAAACCTGCCCGCCGGGACGTATCTACTAGGCCCCGAGCCGATAGAGATTCCCGTCAATGTCTCGCTGCGCGGTGCGGGCCGGGCGACCGTGCTCAGGCCTGTCAAAGGTACGGGTGTGCTGTTCAATCTCAAGTCGGGCGCGCAGATTCGCGACCTGGCCATCGACGGCAAGAACGTTACGAAGGGCCGAATTCAAGATGGGCTGATCGTGATGAAATGGGCTGATGGATGTCTGATCGACTCGGTCTATGTAAAGGATTGCGACCGTGCGTGCGTGATGACGGACAATGCAAATGATATCGTCATTCGGAATTGCGACTTTCGCAATGTTGGCATGGGAATTCATCTGGTATTCTCCAAACGCGTCAAGGTGCTCGGGAACACCGTCGTGGACGCTCGTGTTCACGGCATTCAGTTCTGGGGTTCATGGGGCAGCGGCAAGGGCAAAGAGCACGAGAAAATTCTCAGCGATGATCTTATCTTCGCTAACAACTACGTCAAAAACGGTGGGGCAGGCGCTATCTGGGGTGCCGGTGCCAGGCGGGTGATTATGAGTGGCAATATTATTGACGGCGCCAGGGATGTCGGTTTGGATCCGGAATTCTGCGAAGATGTTGTGATCTCCGGGAATATTACGCGCAACTGCTACAACGCTGGTATTTCCCTGTTTTATACCTGCAGGCGGGTTACGATTACCGGCAATACCATCTACAACAACGCCATGCCGAAGGAGGAGGACAAATCGGCTATCTTCTCGAAACTTATGAACAAGTTGCCCGGGGAAGACAAGACGACGAACCTGCCGTGGTATGTCCGCAGCGGCATTTGGCTGGTGTCTCCGAATCGCGGGAAGATGGCGACCGACACTGGCCACGAGGATGTTACCATCGTCGGCAATACGATTTACACAGCGGACGATGACGGTATTCCGCGACGGGATATTTGGATCGGCGCGGAAGTTAAGAACGTGCGGATTGAGAGCAACACGCTCTCCGGCCATGGCGTTTACCATGGATATCATCAGCATAATTTGAGCAAGCAGGGCAAGCAGCCTATTATGATAACCGACAGACCAACCCCGGATAAGCCTAAGAAATAGGAGTTTGAATATGCATAAGACAACTTTTTTCACAGCCACGATTCTCGGGTTTAATTTGTTGACCGCGCAGTTTTGCATAGCGGGAAGCGTATTGGATTTTGGTGCGACAGGAGATGGAAAAATGAACGACACGAAGGCCTTCGAAAAAGCTATTCAGTCCGGGGATAAAAACATCCGGATACCCGCCGGCACTTATAAAATAGGCCCCACGACGCTTGTTATCCCCGCTGGGGTGCAGATTACAGGCGACGGCAACGCCACGCGCCTGGTGCCCGCAGCTGGAACCGTTACGCTCTTGAAACTGTCGGACGATTGCAGTCTGCGGGATCTTTGTATTGAAGGGGACAAGGTTAAAAAGGGAAGATCGGATGATCCCGGCTTGATACACATTGAAAAAGCTGATGAAGTGGATATAGAGAATGTAAAGTTCACTAATACAGATCGCGTTTGCATCAGAACGCATTACGCCAACGATATAAATATCAGGAATTGTGATTTCCGCAATATCGGGATGGCAATTCATC
>QNCB01000382.1 GCA_003644335.1 Planctomycetota bacterium
CGCCCATGCCCAGAATTCGCGAGGCCATGCGGTCGGGATAAAACGGCTCAAGATCCTCCATCTTCTCGCCAATACCTACAAACTTAATTGGCTTGCCTGTCACCTGGCGCATGGATAACGCCGCGCCGCCGCGGGCGTCACCGTCGAGCTTGGTCAGAATCACACCGTCCAGTTCCAGCCGCTTGTTGAATTCCCTGGCCGAGTTGACCGCGTCCTGGCCGGTCATCGCATCGCAGACCAGATAAATCTGGTGCGGCGTAACCGTCCTGGCCACCGCGGCGATCTCGTTCATCATTTCCTCGTCCACATGCAAACGGCCGGCGGTATCGAGAATCACGACATCATGACCGTTTTTCCGTGCGTGCCGAAGACCGTTTTTGGCGACTTTGACGGCGTCTTTAATGCCGTCCTCTTTATAGACAGGAACGCCGATTTGCTCACCAAGTGTGCATAACTGCTCAATGGCTGCCGGACGCTGCAGGTCGTCGGCCACCAGCAGGGGCTTTTTGCCGTCTTTTTCGGCAATCAACTTCGCCAGTTTGGCCGCGGTGGTCGTTTTACCGGAACCCTGCAGGCCCGCCATCATCACCACGGTGGGTCCGGGCGAAACATAGTAAACCTTTGGGTCCACCGGCCCCATAAGCTTGGTCAATTCGTCGTTGACGATTTTGACCATCACCTGCCCGGGGTGCAAACTTTTAATGACCTCGGCCCCCATGGCGGCGTCCCGGACATCCTTGCAGAACTGCTTGGCGACCTGGTAGTTGACATCCGCTTCGAGCAGGGCCTTGCGGACCTCGCGCATGGCGTCGGAAACATTGGCTTCCGTAATGCGGCCGCGGCCCGAAAGCGAGCGAAATACCGAATTAAATTTATCCGTTAATGCGTCAAACATAAACAACAGCACTGCGGCGCAGTTGTCCTTCGCAACTCAAAGAGCGAAGCGAACCGCCGCCCGATTGCGTTAACTCTGTGGTTAACAATAGTTACATCTCTTGCAAAAATACGCGATGCTCGAATCCGCCTGATCAGCGATACCCTTCGTGTGGATACGCCTGTCGGGGAGCATGCGCTCCTGCGTTTTGCTTTGCGCAGAGAACCCCCGCGCGAACCGCGAATTATAGATAACAAAGGGGGTAATTTCAAGGGAAAAAGCGGTAAAAACTTTTTGGGGGTGCATCAAAATATTTAGGCACAGTTATTTATCAGATTTTCCCATATATTACTGTATAAGGCACATCTTATTTCGAGCATGGCGGATGCTCCTTTTCGGCTCCATCGCATTCCCGGGCCTTTCATGCGGGCCTGTACGACTTTTTTACATGAACTCTCGATAGGGCCACTATCGACACGATACCCCTGCTCTAATAATGTCGGATAGTCAATTCGATCAATCCGACGCGCTAAAAAATTGATCAGCTTCATTAAAGCTTTGGCACTGGCATCCGTTTTCGCATGACTTCTGCTGATTCGAAGACTGGCCAGCAGTTTCCGCGGCCCGTCCTCACGAAGCACATGGCAATACTTTCTCCGCCAACGATGCCCATCGGCATTATCCCGACCGTATATTTCAGTTGCACACTCACCAATATGCTGGCACACATGCCAGTAGTCAACAACCTGTCTGGCCGACGGCAAATTCCTCTTAATATGATGATGAAAACCTTCGGCACCATCCATCAGGAAGACCACTTCTTCAGCATCAGAAGCTCCAATATGAATCGCTTCACGACGAGCTAGCAACCCAAAGTCCTTGATCGAACCCAGCAGGGCACGATGGCTCAGTTGCGTGCCAAACTCGTTTTCATAACGCAGCAACTTGCACTCTTTCCAGCCTTCCTGACGCACATTAATCAAGACCCCATCAGCATAACCGTAGAGCTTTTCATTGGCCATATTCTCCCATTTATCAATATTCTGACCACTGTTGCGATGTTGCCGGATCTGCCCTGAAATCTCCGATATCCGCATTCTAAGCGTTTCTGAAGACAGGTTAATATGGAAATCTTTACGCAGATAACCACGGGCCTGCTGGTAGCTGTGAGACCCGGCATACCGAACAATCAACTCATCGGCGGCCCGGCTGTATTTTCTACCAGCCGATACAAGAATGTTAACTGATTTACTGTTGGAACAGCCGCAGTGATAGTAAATGCCCTGCAATGAGATATTACCTTGACGAGTAACAAAATCGTGCGACTTGCGACCTTTGTGTCTCATTTTTTTTTACACTTGTTACAGCGGCGATAATCCGGATTCCCCTGTGATTTCTCGATGGCCTCCTGAATCGCCTCTTGTTGGAGTTCTTTGAGAAGCGGCTCAATCTTTTCCATGATCTGTTCATCGCTGACATCCAGCAATGTCCCATTCGCCGCTTGGGCCAGTTCATTCTGCAAATCCAAACACCCCTGACGAAACTTAGAAACCGTATCTTCAACCCATGATTCATTCTTCGACATAGTATAATCCTTAAAAAATGTTAGTTTTATCAGGTTATACCATATCCAAAATGAGGGCGCCACTTTTTTTTGTTACACCCGGCAGGCATCTTACCATGGTAAAACGCGGATTTATGTGTGCCAAACGCGGGCACAAATCACCCGCTTTTCGGCAAACGCCGGTTGCGTTTTCGTTCGGCTTTTCGGCTGCGGTACCCGAGGATGAAATAGAAAGCGAGCCAG